>DATFET010000295.1:0-8823 GCA_035250835.1 Anaerolineales bacterium | reverse complement strand
CGTCACTACCTACTTCATTGGTTCACACTATGAAGTGACAGGTTCAACAATTACCAAGTATTACTTCGCAGGAAATCAGCGCGTTGCCATGCGAACGAATACCACGCTGTATTACCTGCTCTCCGATCACCTGGGGAGTACAAGTCTCACAACAAATGTGAGTGGAGCAGTAGTTTCGGAATTGCGTTACAAAGCCTGGGGAGAGACGCGCTATGCTTCTGGCAGCACGCCTACCAAGTATCAGTTCACAGGCCAATATTCGAACATGAACGACTTCGGGTTGCTGTTCTATCACGCAAGATGGTATGATCCTTATCTTAACCACTTTATCCAACCTGACACCATTGTACCAAACTTGTACAATCCACAAGATTGGAATCGTTACTCCTACGCGCGATACAATCCTCTCAAGTACACTGATCCATCAGGACATGCTGCTGTTTGCGAAGCTGAAAGTGGTACTCAGTGTACTACTCAGCACACGGTCAAGGGACAAATTAGTGATTTGAAGAAGTATCTAAAGGAGAGATATGGATGGAACATCAAAGGCGGTGGCTGGACGCTCAATCTCCTTCAGACCATGTCTCAAGTGGGTCTTGATATCGAAACTTATGTAGATGGCTTGACGGGCAATCAAGGATTAGCATGGATGAAAAGCTATTTAAGTGGAATAAATATACGTCTTTGGTCAACACCGGGCCAAGCACAAACTGTCCCAAATTGGTTAGGCGGAATGAGTCTCCCGGACCAAGGATTTGATAAGGCTTTATTCGCACATGAATTAGGGCACGTTTGGGACATGAATACTGGCACCACATGGCCGCAGGGCGTTGTAGGTGGTGTGGCGGATTCGTTGAATGACTTTATTGGCGGCAATCTCTCCTTTTTCTCAAAGAGGTATGAGAACGATATTCTTAACACAGGCGTGATTGATCCGAATATTCCATCCAGAATTGAAAATGGTATTGAAGTTATTCAATTCAGTTTTAACGTGCTAGATGGTTATGGAAATGGGAGCACTGCGGACTATCTGGCTGAATCATTTGCGTGGAATGTCGTCAATCGGGCAAATACGCCAATTATTGCTAGCTTATGGGTTGATCAGGCAATCATCGCGCAAGCCGGAACCCTGCCATAAGGACGAATTATGAAATACATATCGTATCTTCTATGCTTATGTCTCATTACTGCTTGTGTCTCCAGTACCCCTCGTGATTCACTAATCAAGGGCTCACCATGCGAACCGCCGTGCTGGAATGGATTAACGCCGGGTGAAACAACCTTTGATGATGCATCGCAGATTGTCAGAGAGTTGACCAATGTTGACCAGACAAAGATTGATGAGCTCACGTACTCAGGGGAAGTTTTTGACAAGTGGATTCGGTTCTATATTGTTCGAGATGATTTGTTGACAAAGAAGCAAACCATTGGAGCGCTTTATTTTATCGATGACAGACTCGCCGTGATCTTGCTGCTAGCCAATGTTGGCGGAACGTTTGGAGAGATGGTGGAAATGGTTGGGGAACCAGAGGTTATCCTCTCGTTACAGCATCCGGAAGACATCCAGATAAAGGCGATTCTTCCATCAAAAGGAATTAGTTTTGATTCCTATGCAAGATCTGATCAATTTTCTGCTGAAACCAGAATAGATAACGTGATGCTCTTTGATCCATCACAGTATGAACAGTTGCTAGATGCAGCAATGTTCTCATTAGGCAAATATGGTGCAGCTGACACTAAGAAAATGATGCATCCATGGAGGGGATATGGGAGCATTGAAGAATTGTATCCACTTGTATTCCCAGATTTTAAATAGCTTCACCTTAACAACTCATCTCCTGTTTCCTACTTGGGGTCTGGCATGAGGTTCAAGCTCTCCTCTACGAGTTATATTGCAGCGAAATAATCTTCTGCCGCGGTCTGATCATCGTGCTCACGAGCTTCTTGTGACTGAGGAATCGTTGAAAGTTGGGCTGACGCTGTGGATCGACGGTGTGCAGCAGGCGAACCTGACCGGCATCGACAACGGCCCCCACCGCCGCATTCGCGGCCCCTTCGCGAAGCATACCCGAAGGGTGCCCCCAAATCCGAAATGCAAACGAGCCCTGTTCAATTTTAGGCTGGCTATCGGATTTGGGGGAGGCAGGAGGGGGCCTTCGAGTCACGCCGGCAGACCTACATCGGGCTGTTGGCTGGTGGAGCACCGTCAATGGCACTCGCGGATGAGATGTACAAATCGGTCAGTTACAATCCATCCTCCTCCAAGCTATCTCCCCCGCAACAAAGTGGACTGGCGGTTACTTTCGTCTATAATGGCGATTGCAGTTATCGGACGTGAGGTAAGACTGAAGACCTGACGGCCGAGCCTCGGCGGGGATGCTTGGTGAAGTCCCACGGGGAGCGAGGAGAGTGAAATGAGTATTTCAAGAATTGGCGAAGTGCGGGCAAAAGCGGAACTGACAGATGAGCTGCGAGATTTTCTCATCTCGATCATGCCCATGATCCGATCTTCGGAGGGGTGCGAGTCTGTCCAGTTGTATCAAAGCCAGGAAGACCCGACCCAATTTACGATGATCGAAATTTGGGATCGGGTTGAATCGCATCAGGCATCGGTCAAAAACATACCACCTGAAAAGTTAAGTAAGATCAGGCCGCTGCTGGCGTCCGCACCGAGCGGAGCCTATTTCGATCTGGTCACTTAAAAATAGAAGGATATCAAACCAAAAAATCGAGTGGCTTGCACTCGATTTTTGTTTACAAACTGTCACCCTGAATGAAGTGGGCGTAAGTTGCCCTGCGGCAGCAAAGGGTCTCGATTCTAGCTGTTGAGATGCTTCGCTATCGCTCAGCATGACATGAAGTAGAGTTAGGTTGGCTTCATCACCACTTTCACACAACCATCCACTTTGTGCTTGAATATCTCATAAGCATCTGGGGCGTCATCGAGCGGGAAGATGTGGGTCACAATGAACGAGGGATCGATCCTGCCGCTTTCGATCATTTCGAACAGCGGTCTCAAATAGCGGTGGACGTGAGTCTGCCCCATCTTCAGGGTCAGTCCCTTATTGAAGGCTGCGCCCATCGGAACGGTATCGATGAAGCCGCCGTACACACCCGCCAGAGAAATCGTCCCGCCCTTGCGGCAAGCCTGGATGCACTCGCGCAGCACATACGGACGATCCGTTTCGATGCGGACGGCTTGTTTGGCGCGGTCATAGAATCCTTCGATGCCGTGCTTATGGGCTTCCATGCCGACCGCGTCGATGCACACGTCCGGGCCCATCCCTCCCGTCATCTGCTTGAGCGTTTCGACAACGTCGATACCTTCGTAGTTGATGACTTCGGCGCGCCCGTATTTCTCTGCCATTGCGAGCCGCTCAGGATAGCGGTCAATGGCGATGACGCGGCCGGGATTGAAAGTCCAGGCGCTTTGGATCACCATCTGACCGACCGGTCCGCACCACCAGACCGCGACCGTGTCGCCCGGCTGGATGTTCCCGTTCTCAGCCGCCATGTAGCCCGTCGGGAAAATATCCGTGAGAAAAAGTACCTGCTCATCGCGGAAACCGTTCTCGATCTTGAACGGACCCACATCCGCAAATGGCACGCGAACGTACTCCGCCTGGCCGCCAGCATAGCCTCCCATCAGGTGCGAATACCCAAATATTCCTGCCGGCGAATGACCATACATGGTTTCAGCCAGGGCAGCCTTCGGGTTCGAATTGTCACACAATGCCCAGAGACCATTTTTACAGAAGTAGCAGTTGCCGCACGAGATCGGGAACGGGACGACTACACGGTCACCGATATCCAGGTTCTTTACGCCGCTGCCGAGCTCAATGACTTCTCCCATGAATTCATGCCCCAGGATATCGCCCTTCATCATGGATGGGACATACCCGTCGTACAGGTGCAGGTCCGAGCCGCAGATGGCGGTCGAGGTGACGCGCACGATCGCATCGCGCGGATTGATCAGCTTCGGGTCCGGGACCTGCTCCACGCCGATCCGATTGATGCCATTCCAGCAGACGGCTTTCATGATGTCACTCTCCTTTTGCCTTTCTTTCCAGAGATCCAGGCCGGTGGATCGCTGGCCGGGAAGGATTGTGCGGATGCTTCCTCCACCAGGTCCCGTTCGCGCCGCCGTTGAGCAATGGACCTCTCGAAGTTATGATTGCGTCCCGATGGCTGGCCTTCCACCGAAGGGATCTCGCCGGCTTCCATCATTTGTTTGAAATGGCGCAGGTCATCCCGCAGCTGCTGGCCCGGTTCCTCGCCGAACAGTCTCGCAACTGCCGCACCCATCGATCCTGCCGGCGGATTGTATTGCATCGAAACACTGAGGATGGTGCCGCGCCCGGCTGCTGCGTCTGAAAACTGCACGCGCCCCATGCTTTCTACAATGGACCCGGGCAGGGACCGCCATGCCAGGGTTTCATTCTCCAGCTCCTCCGTGATCTCAGCATCCCACTCAATTTCACGTCCGAAGGGGGCTTTCGCCACCCAATGTGACTGTTTTCCACTGCTCGCTTCCTCTGCATCCACCCGCTGGAGATGTTTCATGAAACGCGGCAGGTTCTCGAAGTTGCGCCAAATACGGTAAAGCTGCTCCCTGGGCAGGTTGACTGTTACCGAACGCTGGGCCTGAATTCCTTTATTCCCGGCCCCGGAGCGGTTGATCTCCATCGCCTGGTAGATCAGGCAGTGACCCGTCGCCCCGCGATAGAGCATATACCCTGCCTCCAGGCCTACAGGCAGGCCCATTTTGATACTCGGGCGGCGTGTCAGCAGATAGGAAATCATCGCCAGCCCGGCAGCAATCGATACGCCTCGTTCTGCTTTTCCAACATTCACAAAACTCGGCGGTCGTTCAATTTGTACATCCATATCGGTCTCCTTTTCACCTACCCATTACAACGAAAGAAGCAATGATATAATATGTCTGCGATGACAACAAATGACCGCATCGCGTTAATGGGAGCTTAGTAAATGACGGACATCCTGTAGTTCAATTGAATTATTCGGGCATCCACCCGCTGATGTAGCGGCGGCAAAACCGTCCCTTTGTGGGACTGTCCGCTGATTGCACACGCCGACATGATAAGTCTGTCGGAGTGATTCCAGCCGAGGGTCTGCCCTCGGTTTTTGTTTTAACTCCCCTCAAGGGATGTAGCAGATTCAAAATGGTAAAAACATCGCGCAGACATCGTGCCCGCAGGGCAGCGGAGGGTCGAGTGTTTGTCGAGACCCGAAGACGAAGCGCGACTTCTGGAAACTATTATGAAACTTATATCCCCCACCCCCTATCCTGATGTCAACGAGATTCTCAATCTCCTGTTCACAAATGTAAAGGAAATTCTGAAAGACCAATTCGTCGGCATGTACCTGCACGGCTCCCTGGCAAATGGCGGCTTCGACCGCGGCAGCGACATTGACGTGATCTTCGTTACACAAGAGGATATTTCCGAAGAATTGTTCTCAGCCTTGCACGCCATGCACCTGAACATTGCAAAGCTGGATTCTCCCTGGGCGATGCAGATGGAGGTCTCTTATATTCCTATCGAGGCTCTGCGGAGGTTCGACCCAACGAACATCCTGCACCCACACATCGACCGCGGAAACGGCGAAGTCCTTCACAGGATGCACCATGAAAGCGATTGGATGATTCAACGTCACATCCTGCGTGAACGCGGCATCGTCATCTCTGGACCGGACCCAAAAACACTGATCGACCCTGTCTCTCCCAATGACATGCGCCAGGCGGTCCTGGACGGAATCCCACTATGGTTTAACCCGATCCTGGAAGATCCATCTGAGATCAATAAACGCGGCTATCAGTCCTTTTTTGTTTTGTCGCTTTGCAGGATGTTATACACACTGAAACACGGCGAGATCCTTTCCAAACAGGCTGCAGCCGAGTGGGCAAAGGCAAACCTGGAGGCGCGTTGGACTCCGCTGATCGACCGCGCCCTGATCGGACGCCTGAACCCAGACCTTGATGCTGAGGCAGAAGATATTAAAGGAACGCTGGAAATGATGCGGTACACGATAGGACAGATCAAACCGACTCCGTACGCGGAAGTCAATGAAGTATTGAATTTACTTCTCGCCAATGTGCAGGAAATTCTAAAAGAACAATTTGTCGGCATGTATCTCTATGGCTCGCTATCCAGCGGAGATTTCAATCTCGAGACCAGTGATATAGATTTTCTTGTGATCACCGAGGGCGTGCTTTTAGAGAAAAGGGTCGCAGAACTTGAAGTCATGCACAACCGTACCTGGGCAACCAGCCTTAAACGGGCGGGCAAACTCGAAGGCGCTTATGTCTCTCGTGAGCTCATCCGCCGCCATGATCCAAACGGCGCGCCGTGTCCCACTATCAACGAAGGACAATATTATGTTGCTCCCCTTGGCAGTGACTGGATCATCCAGCGGTATGTCGTCCGTGAAATGGGGGTTAGCGTCGAAGGTCCCGATCCAAAGACTTTGATTGACCCCGTCACGCCTGATGACATCCGCAGGTCGATCCTGGGAATTCTGGATGAGTGGTGGTTCCCGATGCTCGAAGACCCCTCCTGGCTGCGTGACCACGACAGCGCCTACCGTTCTTTTGCTGTCATCAGCATGTGCCGCGTCCTGCACGCGCTGGAGACAGGAACAATCGTCTCAAAACCCAGTGCCACCCGCTGGGCGCAAACGAAACTTGATGAGCCCTGGAAACAGTTGGTTGATAAAGCTGTCGCGGTTTCGAATCACGAAGACCTGGATATACCTTTGGAAGAAACATTGGATTTCATCCGCTTCACGCGCGAGCAGGTCATGAAATTTACTCACTGATGTTACGCACCGTCCCGAAGGTTTGGATGGAAAACAAGGCTGGATTATGGGAAGCCTTCGGGATGTTCTGTGTAAGGTGAGTTACTCAGTAAGATTATGAAAAGGTACAATAAAGCATGGATAACGACCGCTATAAAATCATCTCACCCAATGACCTGGACGACTATCGTGACCGCGCGGGAGACATCGCGGAGGCATCCTGGCCCGAATTCATGCTCCAGGATCCCATCGCGAACGAAAACTGGCATGAACTATTCGATCGCTTCAACGTATATCAGTTTGCTCTGCTTGACACACAAACGGAACGCATGGCGGCGATGGCAAACAGCCTGCCTTTCTACTGGGAACAGCCGCTTGAAGACTTGCCCGAAGGCGGCTGGGACTGGGTCTTCGTAAAAGCCATCGAGGATCACAAAGCAGGTATCACACCAAATATCCAATCTGCCATTCAAATCAACATTCATCCAGACTACCAAAGCCAGGGGTTGAGCGGGATGATGGTCCAGGCGATGCGCGCGATAGCAATATCCAGGTGCTTTGAGAACCTCGTCGCCCCAGTCCGGCCGAACCAGAAGAGCAGCTATCCGCTTACCAGCATCGACGATTACATTTTGTGGACCACGAATGAGGGCCTGCCCTTCGACGCCTGGCTGAGAGTCCACGCCCGGCTGGGAGGCAGGATCATCAAGCCCTGTCACGAAGCTATGACGATCCGCGGCACCCGCGCCGAATGGGAAGAATGGACCGGCTTACGATTCCCCCAAAGCGGACCTTACGTCATCCTCGGTGCTCTTAACCCGATCGAAATGAATGTTGAAAATGATGAAGGGATTTACATAGAGCCCAATGTATGGATGGTACATAGGACAGATGGTGTTTAATTGGTAAGTTTATCGTTTTACAAGTAAGTCCTATGAACAGAGATAGGTTCCAGGTTATTACCTCTCTATCGAATAAAGATTATCGCGACCTTGTGCGCGGGCTGACAAAGGAGGTTTGGCCGGAATTCATGCTGCACGATACAGTGGCGAACGAATACTGGCATGAGCTACTGGATCGTTTTGCAGAATATCAATTTGCACTATACGATGTACAGGATCGACGCGTGGCAGGGATGGGAAACAGCTTTCCGTTGAGGTGGGATGGCCGCCTCGAAGACCTGCCAGAGGAAGGCTGGGATTGGGCTTTTCGAGAGGCCGTGGAAAATCACAAACGGGGAATCTCACCCAATGTTCACTGCGCCATCCAGATCGTTCTGCGCTCCGAGTATCAGGGTCAGGGCTTGAGTGTGCCGATGGTCGAGGCTGTACGGGCGGTGAAAAAATCCAGGGGTTTGGACCGCCTGATCATCCCGATCCGACCAAGTGAAAAGAGTAAATATCCGCTCACCAGCATGGACGAGTACATCACCTGGAAAACAGAGGACGATTTACCGCTGGATGCCTGGCTGAGAGTCCATACAAAATTAGGAGCCAGAATTATAAAGGTTTGTCATCGATCCAAGATCATCCGCGGCAGCTGTGCTGACTGGGAACAATGGACCGGCTTGCAATTCCCCCAAAGTGGAGCCTACGTCATCCCTGGCGCGCTCAACCCGATTGAGATCGATATCGAAAAGGATGAGGGCGTATACATTGAGCCGAACGTGTGGATTGTGCACGAGTGAGGATGAAAGCAGTGAGGATTGTTTATGGCAACTTCCCGTACTTCCCTGGAAACGCTGGTCTGGCTCACTGAAGATGCGTTCGACGGTGATTCGGAACACTCGCTCCTGGCGAATCTTCGCGATTTAAAGGGAGAAGATTGGACCGCCCTCCCCTCTGGAGCAAGCCGCTCGATCGCTGATGTCCTTGAGCATGTGGGCTGGGCAAAATGGATGTACGAAGACTATGCTTTCGGCTCCGCCTCCATGCACGGGCACCAGCCGCCTCTCATCCCAGAGAACGGCGCGCGATCACGTTCGCAGCAAGAATTGTTGGAGTGGTT
>DATFET010000294.1:0-4567 GCA_035250835.1 Anaerolineales bacterium | reverse complement strand
AATGGTTGAAAATGTTCCAGGTTGGTTGCATTCCAATAAAGGAAAAGATTTTAGGGTAACAGTCCAAGCACTCAATAATTTAGGTTATTTTTGTGATGTTTTTGTGCTAGATGCGTTGAGATTCACCCCACAAAGCCGCTTGCGCGTTTTTCTAATTGGCTCAAAGCTTGTTACTACGCCAGCATTACCGGACCTAATTCTAAATCGTCCAAAGGCTTTATTGTCAGAGCAGTTAAGGAAAGGCATTGACGCCAACAGAGATTTACGCTGGTTCTTTAATGAACTTCCCGAACCATCGATAATAAAAAAATCTGGATTAGCAGAAGTTATTGAATGGCTAGATGATTCGGACAAACGTTGGTGGTCACAAGACGAAGTTAATCGGCATCTTGAAATGATGGCTAGAGTACATCGTGAAAGAGTTGAAAAACTTAAGTCTAGTGATGAAATTTCATTCAGGACTTTTTATCGCAGACGCCGCCAAGGTATGCAAAGAGCAGAAGTCAGAGATGATGATTTAGCAGGCTGTTTGCGTACTGCGGTTGGCGGCAGCGGAAAACAATTTTTGATACAAGTAGGCGCAGGTAATATAAAAATGCGTGCGATGACACCGCGAGAATATGCCCGCTTACAAGGTGTTCCAGATAGTTATAAAATTTCGATAAATGGCGTTCAGGCGCTTACGGGTTTTGGGGACGCCGTTTGTGTTCCTGTTATCTCTTGGATTGCTAAAAACGTATTAAATCCTCTAGCGGAAAAGATTCTCTTGCATCCAGTTGGTTTCTTATTGCATGAGCGATAATCTCAAACCCGATGATAGAAAACGTACAATGCAAGCCGTTAAAAGTAAAGGGACACGGCTTGAAAAACGGCTTTTTGCTATGCTCATGGGATTGGGAATTTGCGGATGGAAAAAGAACGTTCAAAATATTACAGGTAAGCCCGATGTAGCATTTCTTAATCAGAAAATCGCTATTTTTGTCGATGGTTGTTTCTGGCATGGTTGCCCACACTGCCAACGAAAATTACCAAAGACGAATCGTTTGTATTGGGAAAGAAAGATCAAACGTAACATTGAATTAGCCAAGTTTTACAATGAACAATTAAGCCTAGACGGTTGGACTGTCGTAAGAATTTGGGAACATGAACTGATCAACACAACCCAACTGCGGTCTCGCATAAAGGAATTGAAACTTGAAAAATTTGAGAACCGAAAGTCATGAAATTCTGGCAAGTTGGCTTGAGTCATGTACAAGAAATAACAAAATTTCCCGCAACACAGTTGCAATGGGTATTGTTGTACTTGACCACTTGAAAAGGAATAGCCCTGTTTCGCGCGCTGATGTGATTTCGCAAGGCGGTGAAGTCGGTGGAGCACGTTCAGGATTGGGCAGAATACTCGAATCTCATGGTCTCCCAAGCAGTTACCTAAAAGAAATTACAACTAGGCAGGGACATCAGGACGGTCAAAGGCTTTTTGAAATGTTCGAGTGGGGCAACAAATTCGTGCCGTTGACTATGCAGGAGCGAGATGTAATCTTGCTTGAACTTATTGATACCTTGCGTAATCTTGCAGAGAATTGGCTAAAACGGCAGAATCTCAAATTAGACATTGACCGACGCCAAGCACCTGCAACTTGGGTAAACATAATTGTGGAGAATGCAAAAGGTCGCTCAGGTGGAATCGTCGAGCAACAACTTGTCGGTGCAAAATTGGCAAGGCGGTTTCAAGATATCGATATTCCAAATCATCCTTCCCATGCTGCCGACAAACAAACTGAAAGAATGGGCGATTTCACAATTTCAAATCTGGTTTATCATATTACAGCCGCCCCATCAAGAAATGTCTTACAAAAATGTGCTGATAACTTAAGAGTTGGCTTACACCCCATCTTATTAATTCCGCGCGATCAAGAAAACAAAGTACGAGTACTTGCCCAAGATGAAGGGATTGACCAGCAACTTACGATTATCTCAATTGAGAGTTTTATCGCGATGAATATCATTGAATTAGCAACCGATGAAAATAAAGACTTCTTTAGTGTTTTGAAAGAGATTGTCGAGATATATAACACTCGATTATTAGCAGTCGAGACTGATCTTTCGCTACAAATTGAAGTGCGTTAAGGTCAAAAGCGTGCCAACACAGCCCCGCTGCGCCCCCTTCGGGGACCTTCGGCGGGATACCCTGCGGGCACAATGTCTTCGACGTGCAGCCGACTTGGGGTACGAGCCGCGTTTTTAGGCACTTTTCTAGGGCTTCAGGTTGGGTCCGTCAAAGCAGCGTTGTCTCGTCCTACCCGCCGTCAGTAACGCACACCGTCAGACAAAGAGCCCACCATCAAAGGTGGGCTTTCGCCAGTCTGCTGTCATTTACGTCTCTGCTTCCACTTTCTGCTTTCTATATTTCTTCAACTCGCTCCAACCGATCAGCATCTTTTCCTTCTCATCCCACAAGCGGAAGTACAGAGACTGCAAACTCCTGCGGAAGGTCAGCGGCTCGATCTGGAAGGCGGGATTTTCGTTGTGACACTCTTCGAGCTTGTAGTTGGGGATCCTCGGGCTGAGGTGGTGGATGTGATGGAAGCCAATGTTGCCCGTGAACCACTGTAAAACCTTCGGCAGCTTATAGAAGGAACTGCCGTCCATGCCGGCGTTGAAGAAATCCCATTCCGTATGGCGCTCCCAGTACGTCGGGTCGAAGTTGTGCTGCACATAGAACAGCCACACGCCGGCGCCGCAGGCGATCAGCATGATGGGCAGCTCCACCATCAGGAACGCCGCCAGTCCCATCTCGAGCACAGCCCAGCCGACGACACCAGCCAGGGCAATATTCGTCCAGATCACACTGTTGCGCTCACGCTTCCCCGCGCCGGATGCCCAGAAGCGGTGTGAGACCCCAAATACCAGCATCGCACCGATCGTAAAGAGGATCCCTGGATTGCGCATGATGCGATACCCGATCTTCTTATACCAGGGTGCAGCAAGATACTCCTCCACCGTCATCGTGTACACGTCACCCGTGCCGCGGCGGTCGAGGTCGCCAGCGGTGGCGTGATGGACGGCATGCTCATGCTTCCAGTAGAAATAGGGAGTCATCACCAGCACGCCAATCACCAGTCCCAGCTTATCGTTCGCCTTGATCGACTTGAAAAAGGATCCATGACAGCAATCATGGAAAATAATGAAACATCGCACCATAAATCCCGCGGTCGGCACGGCCAGGATCAACGTCAGCCAGTAGCCTACCTCCAGGCTGCGGTACATGACGTACCACATCAGCAGAAACGGGATCACCGAGTTGGCAACCTGCCACAGGCTGCGCCACGTTTCCGGGTATGCATATTTCGAGACAATACCCTGCCATTTAAATTTTTCAGTTGTCATGATTCCTCCGATGGTTAGACCTTTATTTTACTTTATCTATCAGCGCCGATAAAGGCATGTCTGAGAGAGTGCTCAGAATCAGGTCCGCACCCTCGATCGACAGGCCAGATGTGACGTCATTTGGGATGGCGACAACAAAGATGCCAGCCCGTTTTGCAGCCTTTACACCGTTGGGGGAATCCTCGAAGACAATGGCCGCCTCCTTCGGGACCCCGAGCCGGCTCAGCGCCGTAAGGAACAGGTCTGGGTTCGGCTTTGTCCGGCCAATTCCAACATCCTCCGCTGTGATGACCTGATCGAAGTGGTCGAGGACGCCGATCCGTTCAGCATGCGAGTACACCCAGGCGCGGTCTGAGCTGGAGGCGATGGCAAGCTTGAGCCCGAGCCGTTTCGCCTCGTGCAGGTAATCCCTCACCCCTGGCAGCGGACCCTGTGTCAGGATGATCTCGTGACTCTCCAGGCGGTTGCGGGCGCGCAGGGACGCGGCATCCAGCTGTCCCTGCGTAAGACGCGAGAGCTGTTCCGCCGCGTCGAAATCCGAATGACCGTTCCCGCCGACGATCGTCCCCCATTTTTCGTGGGACAGCTCAAAGCCATGTTCGCGATACATGCCCTGCCAGCTGCGGAACTCAGGCGTCTCGGTATCCAGGATGAGACCATCGAAGTCGAATATCAAAGCTTTTATCATCCCCGGATTTTAACACGTGCTATACTGACAGGAACCTGTCATTGCGAGGGCAAAGCCCGAAGCAATCCCTCGTGGGTGTAGCCAGGAGATTGCTTTGTCGTCGCTCCGCTCCTCCTCGCAATGACATAAACACAAGGAGAGCCATGAGCAACCTGTATTATTCCGATTACATCGAGCTCGACAAGATCCTGAACAGCCAGCATCCCAGGAGTTTTTCGTCGATGGAGGCAGGCAACGACGAGATGCTCTTCATTATCATCCACCAGGCCTATGAGCTGTGGTTCAAGCAAATCCTCTTCGAGCTCGACCTGGTGAGGAATATTTTTTTCCACGGCCGCATCAACGACAACTCTGACGACATGAGCCGGGTCGTGTACCGGTTGAAACGGGTGGTCAAGATCCTGGAACTGATCAACCAGCAGGTCAGCGTGCTGGAGACCATGACCGCGCTCGATTTCCTCGAATTCCGAAATCATCTTTTGCCCGCTTCAG
>DATFET010000292.1:0-9316 GCA_035250835.1 Anaerolineales bacterium | reverse complement strand
ATTCAGCCGTGCACTGGATCTCTCACAGCAGGTTTATGAAAGCAACTCTCAGAACGCGTCGGCACGCCTGATTATGGCAGATTCGTATTTGTCGTTAGGACAATATCAACAAGCCGAAACGATTTACAATGATCTCAACGAATCGAATTCCTCTCCTGCGCTTTTGGCCCGCCTTGCCAACCTGGCAGAACTCGAAGGAGACTCCGATCTGGCGCTGCAGTTGATCCGTCGCGCCGCGGCGGAGACCTTGCACACGAGCGGAACCAGGGAAAACACAGCGTGGTATCTCCTGCGTGTGGGGGATATCTACTTCAACCGCGGCGAGCTTAGAGAAGCGGGTGCGTTTTACGAGGCCTCACTGCGGGTTTTCCAGAATTATCATCTTGCGTATGCTGGTCTGGGCAAAGTGCGTGCTGCGCAGGAGAACTATTCTGAAGCGATCATGTATTATCAAAAAGCGGTGGATATTGTGCCTCAGCCTGAGTTCCTGGCTGCACTGGGTGACATCTACATGTTCACAGATCAACCTGAACAGTCGGCGATTCAATATGAGACGGTGGAATACATTGGTAAGCTCGCCGCGTTGAACCAGCAAGTGTATAACCGTCAACTTGCCAATTTCTATTCAGACCACGACTCAAAGGTAGAGGCAGCGCTTCATCTTGCGCTCACAGAGCTCAGCGAGCGTAAGGATATTTATGGCTATGATGCGGCTGCATGGGCGTATTACCAGAATGGAAAATTCGAGCAGGCGGAGAAGATGATGGAGCAGTCGTTGGCGCTCGGCACCCAGGATGCCCTACTTTACTATCACGCCGGGATGATTGCTCATGCTCTTCACAACGACCAGCAGGCACGCCAGTATTTGGAACAGGCGCTGGCGATCAATCCCCATTTTTCAATTATGCATGCTGAAGAAGCAAGAAAGACATTGGATTCAATAAAGTAGGGCGGGACTCAACCTGCCACATAAAAAACATCTCGTCCCTTGCAATGATGGGACACAGAGGTCTTTATGAAAAAGCTTAGACGTATAACAGTTGTGATGCTCACTCTTTTGATCTGCTTTGTCTTCGTCCCGGCTGCCTTTGCTCATCCGCTTGGCAACTTCACGATCAACCAGTACGCGGGGCTGCACATCAGCCGCGAGGTCGTCGTGCTGGATTACGTCCTCGACATGGCGGAGATTCCCGCATTCCAGGAGATCACCTTATTCGACGCCAACGGAGATGGGAAAGCAGATGCTGGAGAGGCTGCGGGTTATCACGCTGATAAATGCACCTCGCTCCAGCCCAGCCTGAGCCTGCTCCTCAACAAAAAGCCTCTGTCACTCTCCCTGACATCTTCTTCTGTGGAGTTCCCAGCCGGTGTGGGCGGCTTGCCCACACTCCGATTGACCTGTGAATATCAGGCGCCTGTTGAGGCTGCGACCTCTGCATTAGCATTGTCTTTTCGCAACGATGCTTATGCCGACCGCCTGGGCTGGCAGGAAGTGGTGGTCATCCCGGATGGCGTCAGCATTCAGGGAGAATATTCCAGCACGAGCCCAAGCAGTCGATTAACGAAATACCCCCAAAATCTGCTGACCAGTCCGCTAGAGCAGCGCGAAGTATCGGTTGAGATTTCGGCTGCCGCAGTGCCTGTTCAAAGCCCTCAGTTTACCGATGTAGAAAACAGCGTCCTCACATCCATTGACCGGAATGATGCGTTCACACGCCTGATCTTATTGGATGAGATCACATTTCCCACGCTGCTCTTCGCACTGGCTGTTTCTCTCGTCTGGGGGGCGATGCATGCCATGACGCCCGGGCACGGCAAGACAGTTGTTGGGGGTTACCTGGTCGGTTCACGCGGCACACTGAAGCACGCGCTGTATCTGGGATTGACCACAACCGTCACGCATACCCTGGGCGTGTTTGCCCTGGGACTGGTCACGCTCTTTGCGGCTCGTTATATCCTGCCCGAAACACTCTATCCCTGGATGAGCCTGCTCTCGGGATTGTTCGTCGTCGGTATCGGTATCAATCTGTTTATGAGCCGGTTTAGATCGTCCGGGTTCAAGCTACCCAAAATCAAAGCAGATGTTCCACAGTCGAAATCACCCGTCTTACTGCATACTCATGCCGAGGGGATCGGGCAGTCGCACAAGTATGTGTTGAATACTTCACATCATGAGGCTCACGCACATACGCACGATCATGGACATTCCCACGGACACGTCCATCATGATGAACATGATCACGACCATTCTCATGAAAACGCTCATCACCATGACTATGATCATAACCACTCGCATGGGGATCACTCACACATGCCGCCCGGCGCAGACGGAGAACCTGTGACCTGGCGCAGCCTGCTGGCACTTGGGATTTCAGGTGGGTTACTGCCCTGTCCGTCTGCATTGGTAGTGATGCTGGGCGCTATTGCATTGAACAAGATCGGCTTTGGCATAGGCCTGGTGCTGGCATTCAGCCTGGGGCTGGCAGGTGCGCTAACCCTCATCGGGATGATGTTTATCTATGCCGGGCGGCTCTTTGAGCGCTTCCCGTCACAGGGCAGGGTCACCCGTCTGCTGCCCGTACTGAGCGCGCTATTTGTCGCCGCCATTGGTGGAGCAATTGTTTGGAAAGCGTTAGGGGAGATGGGGATTGTTGGTTAATATTATGCAGGGATAGGTAACTGCCTGTCCCTACGTGGTTATTCCTTGATAAACGTCCCGCTGCGCAATTCCTTCAACGTCTGCTGGATCTCTTCGATCGTGTTCATCACAAACGGACCATAGGGGACAATCGGTTCCTTGAACGGCGCGCCGGCGATCAGCATAAAGCGGACCGGGTGATTCTCGGTCTTGACGGTGATGCAATCGCCATCGCTGTATTTGAGCATTTTCACGGCGTCAATTGCCTGCCCTGAGCCTGTCGAAGGGTGACCAGAAAACACTCCTTCGCCCTGGAAGACGTAAGCGATGAGGGTGTGTCCGCTCGGGATGGGGAACTGCCATTCGAGGCCGGCCGCCAGCTCCACATCCAGGTAGAGAGGCGAGGCGGCGATATCGGTAACGGGACCACTCACATCCTCCACCGTCCCAGCCACGACGCGGATCCTGACACCGCCCTTCTCGTAAGTGGGGATCGTGGCCGCGCTCACCTCCTGGTAGCGCGGCTCGGACATCTTGAGGTGCGACGGCAGGTTGACCCACAGCTGGAAGCCGTAGATGTTGCCGCTCGGGCCGCGGCGGGGCATTTCCTCGTGCAGGATGCCGCGCCCGGAGCTCATCCACTGCACATCGCCGGGACCGATCAGGCCCTGATTGCCCAGGCTGTCGCGGTGGTGCGTGGCGCCTTCGAGCATGTAGGTGACGGTCTCGATGCCGCGGTGGGGATGGTAGGGGAAGCCGCGCAGAGGACCTTCGAGCGGATCGTTGAAGGCAAAATGATCGAAGAGCAGGAAGGGATCGAATTCATTGCTGACCCGCGGCGCAATGGAACGGCGCAGCTTGACGCCTGCACCCTCGATAGCAACCTGCGGCTCAATGATTTGAGAAATGGTTCTAAGTTGGTTCATGTGCGTATAGACGCGCTGAACGGGGAGGGTATTACATGTTTCCTACTGAGCAAAGTTGGTATAATTTGCAGTATGCCCTTTGAATATGATCCGCGCAAGAGCAACTTGAATCGCTCGAAGCACGGTATTAATTTCGATGAAGCCCAAGACATATGGGACGATGATTTCTTCATCGAAATCCCGGCGAAAAATTTGGATGAACCGCGTTTTCTTGTGATCGGCAAAATTGGAGGCAAACACTGGTCAGCAGTGATTACGTATCGCGGTGAGAATATTAGAATCATATCTGTACGGCGTTCAAGAGACGAGGAGATTGAATTGTATGAAAACGAAAGCCTCTAGTTTCGATAAAAAGTTCGATAGCGGCAAAAGCGTGATCGAACATCTTGACATTTCCAAATCCCGCCGCCCGGCAGAGGAACAGAAACGCATTAATATGGAAGTCCCGGTTTGGATGCTGGCAGCCCTCGACCGTGAAGCCAGGCGGCTGGGCGTTACACGCCAAGCCATCATCAAACTGTGGCTGGCTGAACGATTGCAAGCGGGACAATAATTCCTGTCCGTTTCAAGATGAGACCCTGAGGATTTCAAATACCTTCAGGGTCTTTTGTTTGATCCTTCGCCCCGATGATGTGAGAGATGGCTCTAAGTTGGTTTATGTGCGTATAGACGCGGTGGGCAGGGAGGCTATTACGTTTTATATAATTCCAATCTTTGCCTGAAGATTACGGTTTGCGATATCATCCATTCAGGCGATACTTGTCGCGCAGCATGGGCGGGACGAGACAACGCCATTTTGTGGCCGTCCCGCTCTGCACCATGGTTTCCGATCACGATGATCCATCAACTGGTGGCTCAATGAACGACCCGGCTTGGAAACCTATCTAACTTAAGTGATCGGGTCTACCCACAGATAAATCACGAAAGATCATCGGCTTCCTTTTCGAAAACGTTCGTGACGCCGTCTTGTGATAAACTAGCCAGCAGATTTCTCCCTGCAAATAGCCCACATCTGTTGCTTACAAAACGTTGTGGAGTCGATACCCATGATCCAATCCCATCAATCCGACAAAATAGACGCGCTCATCGAGTCTGAGATGAAGCGTCTTCACATCCCCGGATTGTCCCTGGCCGTCGCGCAGGACAGCAAGATCCTCAAGGAGGCGAGCTACGGTTACGCCTGCGTGGAGTTTCGGAGCCTCGCAACTGCGAAGACGTCCTATAAAATCGCCTCGGCAACCAAGTCACTGACAGCAGCTGCCGTGATGCTCCTTGTCGAGCGTGGTAAAGGGAACGTCTCCGACCCCATCGTTCAACACCTTCGTGACCTCCCCGATACCTGGAAGCCGGTCACTGTCGCCCACCTCTTGAGCCACACGTCGGGACTGCCAGATGTCCTCGCGCGGCCGGGCGAGGGTCCAGTACTCTATGAGAGTTACGCGGAAGCCATGCAGGAACTGGTCCGAAAGCCCGTGTCGGCACCCGGCGAGCACTGGGTGTACAACCAAACAAACTACATGCTCCTCCAAGAGCTCATCGAGCGTTGGAGTGGCATGCCGTTTACCGACTTCGTCGAAAAGGAGATCTTCGAGCGTTTGAGGCTCAACAAAGTTGTATTCGGCAGCCGCACAGTTGTATCCGATCACGCATATCACTATGAAGTCGACGCCACAGGCACGCTCTCACGCGCAGGCTATGAGGTCGCGGCTCCGCCTTTCCTCTATGCTGGGGCGGGTTTATCGATGACCGCGGGCGATCTGATGCGCTTTGCCGAGTCGCTGCGGAAGCATGAACTCTTAACGGAATCCACTGTCACGTCGATGTGGCAAGGCTTTCGGCGCACAGATGGCACGACGGAACTACCGATGCCAGTACCTCTTCCGATCGAATACGGATACGGCTTCCTGCTCGACAGTCGTCCCAACCACCGCTCGGCCGGTCATCCTGGGGCCGACAACGCCGCATTCCGGATCTTCTGGGAGGATCGATTGACCGTCGTCGTGCTCCACAACGGGAGCCTGGATATACCGGATCTCCTGGTCTACGCTGTGGCAGCCCAATACGTGCCAGCCCTCGCTATACCTCGCACATAAGGGGACCGCACTCAAGTGCCGCCTCGGCGTGTCTTATAGAACAACGTCCTCCAGACGTTTCTGCCCCTGTGCCGATGGCATTACTCGCGCATCCGGTTCCAGGAGGAGGCTAACATCTTTGCACCATTGTCCCCGTTAGGGATCGCGGGGTACTCCGCGCACAATAAATCCCATGCTTCAATCTGTTTTTCATTCAATGCCGTTGGGAGCGCGTATTTCCCGGAGAGCACGCCAACGGCATAGCGCGCCTGCATTTCGCCGATCGATGGAATGTTCCCGATGATGGGTCGCGTAAACCCGATCAGAAACAGATTGGGGGCGAGAGTTGCAGCGTCGTGGATTGGTCAAAGTCAAAATAGTCGCTCCACTGCTCGTCTATGGGCGGACCGATGATCTGCAGCCGCTTCTCCAGGTTTCCTCTCATCGCTTAGATCGGACTTCTTTACTGCTGTTCTCCTGACACTTCTGCTAATCGGTGGGCGTGTTGACGATAGACGCATTTTATTCCTTGTAATACAAATCTCCTAACAACATGTCACCCTGAGCGGAAGCGAAGGGTCTCGATTTTAGCCGCTGAGATGCTTCGCGGAGTTTATCCTGAGCCCGCCGAAGGGCTCAGCATGACATGAAGAAGTGTAAGGCAAGTAATGTTAACCTGAGTATTTATTGATGACCAACGATGCGATGCGGCACATAAGGTTCTTCCAGATAGGCAACTTCGTCCTGGGTCAACTTAACGGACAGCGCGCCGACAGCTTCTTCCAAATGCGAAATCTTCGTCGCCCCGATGATGGGCGCTGTCACTGGCTCTTTTTGTAATAACCAGGCGAGGGCGATATGAGTGCGCGGGACTTCATGTTTCTTTGCGATTTCTGCAACCCGTTCCGCAACCTGCCGATCCATTTCGGAAGACTCATCGTATTTCATTTTCTGGATTTGGTCGGTTTCAGCACGCAGCGTAGTTTCGGAAGACCAATCACGCGTCAATCTCCCCGATGCCAGCGGGCTATAGGGGATCACTCCGATCTTCTCGGCGCGGCAGAGCGGCAGCATCTCCCGTTCCTCTTCGCGATAAATGAGATTCAAATGGTTCTGCATTGAAATGAAACGAGTCCAACCATGTTTCTCAGCAACATGGAGGGCCTTTTGAAACTGCCAGGCCCACATGGCAGATGCACCGATGTAACGAGCTTTGCCTGCACGAACGATATCGTTCAGCGCTTGCATGGTTTCTTCGATTGGAGTTTCATAATCCCAGCGATGAATTTGATATAAATCTACATAATCAGTTTCGAGGCGCTTCAAACTATTATCGATCTCACTCATGATCGCTTTGCGTGATAATCCTGAGCCGTTGGGTCCTTCACGCATTTTCCCATGCAGCTTGGTGGCGATGACTACCTCATCTCGTTTGGCGAAGTCCTTCAAGGCGCGTCCGAGTATCTCTTCACTCGCTCCGATCGAATAAACATTAGCGGTATCGAAGAAATTGATGCCAAGCTCGATGGCTTTCTGGATGATCGGGCGGCTGTTTTCTTCGTTCAGCACCCATTTGTGAACCCAACGCTCTGCATCCCCGAATCCCATACAGCCGAGGCAGATGCGCGAGACCTTCATACCTGTTGATCCTAATCGAACATATTCCATTACCTACTCCCTTCAAATATGTTTAATGCTGCCTCCAAATTCAGTGTCAGCAGTTTCTCCAGGATTTCCTCATCGTTCAGATCGGACTTCTTTACTGCTGTTAATCGGCAGCCAGCCGTTTAGTCCTTTTTTATTTCCCTGCTCATCTTCCGACTCAAAGATTGATAACCGAGTCGTTCATAAAAAGAGATCGCACTCTGATTAAATTCATAAACGTTCAACTCTATGGATGTCGCGCCTTTTTCGATTGCCCACTCCTGCATTTTGTCCATAAGTGTTCCACCTATTCCTTGATTCTGGAATTCTGAGCTTACAACAATGCTATCAGCAATTACATAACGCCGAGGGACAAAAACAGGCATGGCAGGTGGTTCCCTGACAAATGCGTGGACAAACCCAACCAGTTTCTCGCCTGCTTCTGCAACCAACAAGGCAGCGTTCTCATCCGCGATCAACTCCGAATAGTAGTCCTGTTCTCGCGCTGCGCCGCCTGGCTTTTGGAAGAGGTGAGGCAGATGGTCGCGATGCAAAGCGTCTACTTCAGAGAACAGTTCGCACAAGGAGTTGTAATCGTCGGCAGTTGCTTTACGAACACTGATTTCCATTCCGTTACCAATCACCTGCGTATTCGAGATTGTAGGGCTTTGTGATATTTTCCAGCCTCAGGCGCCTGAGTTCCACCAATTGGCGGATGTGGAGATTGTCATGCGCGACCCAACAGGCGAACATCTCTCCCGCGCGGATTGTGCGGTACGGAGTGGTATAGGATTTCTCCCATTCCGGATTCTGTAATCCATTGAGCCATGCGAATGATTTTTCACGTTCGACAGAGAATTTTTCCTGCATCTCAGCGAAGTTCTGCTCGTTATAGTTTCGTTGTGTTACCCAGCCTTCGGTGTCGATCACATGCCATTCTTCATGCTGGCGGTGAAGAATGAAATCGAGATGTTCTCGAAAATCTTCGCGCTCCTCATCGTATAAGTGACACACCACTTCGAGAATCGACCACGACTCCGCACTCGGTTTGAGGCGTGCTGCCTCGGGTGCGACTCCTGCCAATAATGCACGGATCATCTCTGTGCTATATTGAAGTTCCTGATAAAGAGTGCTAGATTCCATGTGACCTCTTTCTCTTTATTTGCATTCGGCGGTGCGGGGTGTGTGCGGATTGGGTTCGCTATAACTGGGAGATTGCTTCGGTCGCGACGAACGCTCCCTCGCAACGACACTGGGTTTAGGCCTTCGCTCTCTCCAAATTCAGTGCCAGCAACTTCTCCAGGATTTCCTCATCACTCAGATCGGACTTCCAGCCATAGGCGGCGAAGACGGCTTCGTCGAGGCGCTTGTGTGCCAGGTTGAGCCAGGTAGGACGGGCGTTGTATAAGTTGGTCAGCGTGCGCTTACCCCCTCCGTCCCTTTGGGACACCTCCCCTCGCGAAGCATCCTGTAAGGGCAAATCCGACCAATCAGATTTCGAAATTGCATTCAAAGTATTCATTGTCGTATTTGGGGGAGGCCCTGCCGAAGGCATGGGCGGGGAGGGGGTCAGCCACCTCTCCCGCTGCTCGACCAGTTCCTTTGCAGCCTCGGCAATCGCCTGGACGCGGGGATCATCTACCGGCTCCTGCCCTGGAGGCCACGGGAAGGGAAAGGTTTCAAAGACGCGTGAGGAGGAGTAGCGTGGCCTGTCTTCCAGGGTTGAACCAACTTTCAATGACCATATTTCATGAATTCTTGAATGTAGTACTCCAAAGAAGTAATCATCATCGCGGGCAACAACATGCAATGTGTGGTCAGGTATAGTGGAGGAATCCATCCAAATAAAAATGCGGTGCTTGGAAACTTCTGGCGTAACAATACAGCGGTGTATATTAGCTATTGCTTTTCTTAGCCCAGGACGATTTTCCCCAAACAACCACCATCTACGTCTCATTCTCTCACGACGATTAACATCTCGCAATGGCTTTACATTTTTCCTTACATGTTCAAAGGGCAACTCATACATGGCTGCT
>DATFET010000288.1:0-6090 GCA_035250835.1 Anaerolineales bacterium | reverse complement strand
CGTTGACCATTTCTACATCTTCCTGTGGGGAAAAGATCTTGTGCATGGTGTAGACGTTGCACACATCCGGGTTGCCCGGGTCGGTGCGTTTCATGCGGGCTGGATCTGTGACCATTTCTCGTACGCGGGCAGTCGTTTCTTCAGGAGTGGAGGCCAGCTCGATGTGATTGTTCAGACTCTTACTCATTTTTTCTTTGCCATCGATGCCCAGCACCTTGGGAATCTCGGTATGCTTGGCCTGCGGCTCGATCAGCACATTCGAGTTGTAGCGGTAATTGAAGGAGCGCACGATCTCGCGGGCAAACTCCAGGTGAGGCGCCTGGTCGATGCCCACGGGGACGATATCGGACTTGTAGAGAACAATATCAGCGGTCATCAACACGGGGTAACCCAGCAGCCCGTAATTCACGTTATCAGGCTGCTGACGCACTTTTTCCTTGAAGGTCGGCAGGTCGGTCAGCTTGCCGAACTGCGTCACCATGGAGAGATAGGTGTGCAGCTCCATCACTTGAGGGATATGGGACTGCACAAATACGATCGACTCTTCCGGACGTATGCCCGCCGCCAGCCAGTCGAGCACCATCTCCGCCGTATTTTGGCGCAGCTCCTGGGTGGTCTCAACCGTTGTCAGCGCGTGGACGTCCACAATGCAGTACACACAGTCATAATCATCCTGCAGTGCAACATAATTCCGGATCGCTCCAAGATAGTTCCCCAGATGCTGGCGGCCTGTCGGCCGCGCCCCCGAAAATACACGTCCTTTTTTTGCCATGAAATAGCCTCTATGCTCGGTGGTCGAGTGCTCTGCATGTATCTCGCGGGGCGTACCGAGACCACCTGTTTTTAATCAATATTAGACTTACTGTTGCGTGCTGGTTTCGACATGACTGAAGTTCAGCGCCTACTCAACCAGCGGATGTTTTTACTCTCCAACCATCTTTCTCACCAGCCCCAATATCTCGCCCGGCTCGGCATGACGATGCGTTGACAATTTCGAAAACAACAACTGTCCGTTGACAGTCACCTCGAATTTTCCGTCATCCGACGGGATCAATTTGACCTCTTCGACCAGATGCTCGTAATGCTTGAGCAGTTCATCCATCAGGCTCACGGCCCGACCTGTGTAGTGTCAGACCGCGCAGTAAACGATCTCGATGTTCAACATAGTCCCTCCGCGGATTTCGGGAAATTATATCATTGAGGCAGTTCTTGCAAAAAAGCCGCGACGATTTCATCGCTGGTCTTCTGTCAACAATTTGGAGAGGTCATCGAGCAGTTTCGAGCGCGTCGGTGGATAGAGAGCCGATCCCCTAACCGATTCTGGACTGCAGGCTGGTTTTCTTCGATGAAGTGGCAGACCTCCTGCGGAACAATTGAGTGAGCGTTTCCCACTTCTGCCGGAGCGTGGTCCCATACAGCACACCCATGATGGCGGTTGCCAGGTTGTAGCGACCATTTTCGCGCAGGACCGTGGCGATATCCCACTTGCTCGGCACGCCTCCCACGGCATAGCTGAACGACCGCGTGAACTGCATCAATCCTTCCTGGCCGTGGGTCCGGCCAAAACCCGAGTCTTTGATCCCGCCAAACGGCAGCATAGGAATTCCAAACTGCGCGAGGCTGTCGTTGAGGATCACAGATGCCGCCTCCACTTTGTCAGCTACAGCCTTGGCATGACGGATATCCCGGCTCCAGACCGAGGCGCCCAGCCCAAAACGGTTGTCGTTCGCCAGCCTGATCGCCTCGGCCTCATCCCTGACTTTCATGATTGGCATGATCGGGCCAAACGTCTCCTCGCGCATCAGCAGCATGGAGTGGTCTACATCGACCATTACGATCGGGCTGTAGAACATACCCTGCTCCCTGCCACCCATCAGGATACAAGCCCCTTTTGCCAGTGCATCGTCCAGATGTTTCTCGATCACGTCCACCTGACGCGGATCGCTGACCGGGCCCATGGAATAAGGACTATCAGCCTCGGTGGAATAGCCTAACTTGAATTGTTTTGCGTAGTTGAGGGCCCGCCGAACGAACTCATCGTACTTCGACTCGATCACATAGACGCGCTCGACCGCCATACAACTCTGACCGGTGTTGAAGAAGGCGCCCCAAACACCCCAGCGAGCAGCGGCATCGATATCCGCATCGTCCAACACGATCATCGCGTCCTTGCCACCCAACTCCAGTGCGACCGGTATGAGATGCTCAGTGGCGGCTTGCAGAATCTTCCGTCCTGTGGAAGTGGAGCCGGTGGCAAATATGTAATCGGGGCGGGCCGTTACGAGTGCGGCGCCCACTTCTGCCCCTCCATGCACGACGCGGACGAAAGGATCCAGATCGGCTACGCTCTGGATCAGGTTTTCGATGAGCACGCCGGTTGCCGCAGTCACTTCGGATGGTTTCAGCACCACCGTATTACCGGCCAACAGCGCGGCCAGAAGCGGGGGAAGCGCCAGGGTTAATGGATAATTCCACGGCGCGATCACGGCCACCACGCCATGAGGGCGGTATTCGACAAAGCATTGCTTGAACAGATAGAGGCCGGAGGATACGCGCTTGCTCTTCAGCCATTTGGGAGCCTGTGCACAATGCTGAGCCAGCATATCGACCGTAACGATCAATTCGAGCAACCCATCCTGGCGGCTTTTCCCGCAATCCTGGTTGAGGACACCCGTGATCTCATCACGCCTGTCAATGAGAACCGCTTGAAACCGGCGCAGAACGCGAATCCGTTCTCTGACCGATTTAGCGCTCCAGACAGCAGAGGAACTTCGCATCTCATCCACAGCCTGTTGCACAGCTTCAGATGTTGTTGTTTCGACCTCGCCAAATTTGACGCCGGTGGCCGGATTGATAAACGATAAGGTTTCGGTTTCCATGGGTAACTCCTGGGATACAGAGGCTGTGCTGGCTCCAGTCAAACATAATAATTATAGTCTGCACTGAACTCTGTGTTTATCCAGTGGCAGACTGGCGCGCATTTCCAGCTCTACAGCGCGTTTTGCAAGTCACTTCTTTTGCTGGTTCGATAGTAACCATCGGCAGCGCAATGCCGGCAATATCGTTTTCCTTCGACAACCACTTCGCGCTCATTCAGCACCTCTTCCCCACAGCGTTCGCAATTGATCCGGATTCCAGAATACGAGATGATCCTGGCGACGGAAATGTTCAGGGTCACATCCTCCACATGCAGCAACTCTTCATCGGGCATAATCTGATACCCAAGCAATTGTGCAAAATAGTGACGTTTCTCTTCGGGTACATATTGATGCGCCCGCTCGCGCACATCCAGGTTCGGAGCGATGCGCACCGCTCGATCGGCCTTGATATTCACAAACGTCGCAGCCACTTTTCCGTAGTCCTCCACGCGCAGAGTTCGATGGCCCACGGTGCATTTCGTGACGGCGATAACGCCATCGATGAAGCAGCCGTCTGTCTCAGAAACGACGAGCAACTGACCAGGCTTGTACGCGGCGTCGAAGCCGAGAGCAGCCATCCCCTTGAGCCCAATGCGGACTCCCAGGACCTGCCGTGGGCAAAGGTGTTTGTGTCCCTGGGAAGCGAGGTCAAGGAACGGTTTTATATCCATCTGGTTCTCCAGGAAAGCGGGAGGCAATGACAATTATAAATCGTCCCACCGGCCTATCGACGCGCAGGTTTCAGTGGTCATTTCGGAGCTTGATTCAGAGTCAATTTCGGTATCCTTGTAAAAACGTCGAAACTACCGTAGAATGCTTTCATGGGACCGTCCATAGATCAGGAACTGCTCGATGGGCAACTCGTGGAAAAATGGCGGAGTCAACCCGCGCCGTTGCTGGGGCTTCTGCATGCCTTTCACGACCGGGACGGTTATCTGTCAGAACCCGCTTTGAGGGCGATCGCAAAAGGGCTGGATCAACCGCTGGCTGACTTATTCGGCACCATTACGTTTTATCATCACTTTAGCCGCGAGACCAACGGACGGCAGCAGCCGCGTGTTTGCACCGGGCCGGTTTGCAGCTTGAAGGGTGGAATGGAATGCCTTTCCGCACTGTCAGGCCGCGGCGCGGTTCCGATGCCGTGTGCGGGTCGCTGCGACGAGCCCGTGCCGGTGCTGATCGGGCATGAACAATGGGTGGGCAATGCAAAAGGTGATCTCGTCCACAAGCCGACACCCCTGCCCCCTCCGAACCCGGGAAACTTCGAGGAGTGTGTATTCTCGCAGATCCGCACGCCGGGCCGCAATAACCTGCATGGATATCAAAAATCCGGCGGCTACGAAGGGTTGCGGCGCGCCGTCAGAGACATGACGCCTGAAGGTGTGCTCGAACACGTGAAGGCAAGCAAGCTGGCCGGCCGCGGTGGGGCAGCTTTTCCCACGGGACAAAAATGGCAGGCGGTCGCCACCGCGACGGGAACTCCAAAAACCATTGTATGCAATGCCGATGAAGGAGAGCCGGGCTGTTTCAAGGACCGGGCGATCCTGGATTACGATCCCTTCGCAGTGATCGAAGGTATGACCCTGGCTGCGTATGCGACAGGTGCAACGCGCGGCTTTATTTATCTTCGATACGAATACCCGGAAACCAACACAATGCTGGAACAGGCGATTGCCGATGCCTACGCGGTAAATTTACTCGGGGAGAATATCGCCGGTGCCGGGTTCAATTTTGACCTCTACATTCGCCGCGGTGGCGGCGCGTACATTTGCGGTGAGGAAGGTTCGCTCCTCAACAGCCTTGAAGGCAGGCATCCGTTCCCGCGCAACCGTCCGCCATTCCCCGTCACCCACGGATTCGAGAATTTGCCCACGGTCGTCAATAACGTGGAAACGCTCTCAGCCGCTTCGCAGATCATGCGTCACGAGCCGGAGTGGTATGTAAATCTGGGCGTAAACGGTCAGGCCGGCACAAAAGTCGTGAGCCTCTCTGGAGACATCCAGCGGCCCGGCAATTACGAGGTCCCATTTGGATTACCACTTCGGACCCTGCTGTATGACTGGGCTGGCGGCCCTCCGCCGGGTCAGACCATCCAGGCGGTCACGATGGCCGGGCTTTCCGGTGGATTCCTCTCCCGCGAGGACGTGGAAACTTCCACAGTGGATGAGCCCAGTATCCGCAGCAAGGGATCCATGCTCGGGGCGGCCGGCATGATCGTCCTGGACAACCGCCGGGACATGATCGCCGCGGCGCACAACGCGATGGAATTCTTCGCTCATGAATCCTGTGGCAAATGTTTTCCATGCCGGCTGGGCACCCAGCGATTGGTGGAGCGTCTCAATGGAGATGGGCCAACCGAGCTGAAGACCTGGATGGAAGAAGTCGATGACCTGAATTCCGCCATGAAAGCGGTCAGCGCCTGTGGATTGGGCATGGCGGCTCCGCTGGTCGTTGAAAGCCTGATCAAGTACTTCCCCGAACAGGTCGCGGCCCATGTAGAGAAGAGGTAGCCCGTGAGCGAGAATACGATCATCCTGGATGGACAGGAAGTCTCCTTTACGCCTGGCGAAACGCTCTACGAGATCGCCCAACGTCAGGAGACATTCATCCCCACGCTGTGTTATGACCCGCGCCTCAAACCGTTCGGTTCCTGTCGACTGTGTGTTGTGGATGTTAAGGGGATGAAGAATCCTGTGGCATCCTGCACAACAGCGGCGACGCCCGGTATGGACGTGACCACGAGCAATGAACGGATCGAGAAATTTCGCAAAACGTTGCTGGAGATGCTCGTCTCGGAGAATCGTGAGCTCGAGGTTTCCCCACTGCGAAGCATTGCATCTCAGGAATTGACTTTGCTCGTCGAAAAGTATGACGCGCATCACGGTCGATTCAAGGGCGCTCAATCGGGACACAGCCGGCCAGATGATAACAATCCATTCCTATTGCGTGATTACGACCTGTGCATATCCTGCTATCGCTGTGTACGTGTCTGCGCCGAGCAGGAAGGCGACTATGCCATCAGCGTCATGAATCGCGGCTTTCACACCCAGATCACCACGGAGTTCAATGGCTTTCTGCGCGATTCGTCCTGTACTTTTTGCGGTCAGTGCGTGCAGACCTGTCCCACCGGAGCTTTGGGCGATAAGAAAGCCCTGAAAAATGAATCCATTCT
>DATFET010000147.1:0-5872 GCA_035250835.1 Anaerolineales bacterium | reverse complement strand
GCGTGCATGAACATTGCAGTGAAGAGGGTAATGAAATCTCCGACAGGATCTGCAAGCAACCGGCTGGGCACTACAGACCAGCGTTGAATGAAAGCGTCACCCGTACTCAACTCCACGAGAAAGAACAGAACATTGAGTACGATCAACCCATAGGTCACAACAGGAACTATTCTCCGCCCCGAATTATCATCGCCAAGAGGTAACATGGTCAATCTCCTTTCCCTGCTTAACTGTGATTAATCGGGCTTGTTATGCCGCTTTTAATCTGCCGTTCCCATCTTGAACCATGCGGGCACGATTAGAGATCACGAAACGACCAAGAGAAACCCAAAGCCGTATAGACCAGCCAAGTCCTTACCCCGAGCATACAGAAACGAATTGTGAACCTGTGATGAAATTACTCTGTTGGCGCGGCAGTGATCTATTCCCCGATCAGCTCGCCGGTGAAGGGATTCAATACGCGGTATGACCGCGAATTCGTGTCCCAATCCCTTTTTTCGAGAGATACCAGATTGTCCCGGCCCCAATCTAAGAGGAGGATGTCAGCAGGTTGGAAGTCCAAAGCGTGTTTGAGAAAGCCTGTTTCGATATCATAGTAGCCGACAGCGGATCCCTTCTGCGGGTCATGGATGACGAACACAAATCTTGGCTTGAATGGCGACCAGACGATGTTGCCCGCATAGACACCCTCCATTGTAAATTGCTGACGTTCTCTTGGATCCTCCAGGTTCACAACTCCCATGCTGACCGTCGGCTCCTCAGCCAGACTTCCGCTGGATTGGGTATAGGCGAGATAATCGTCATCCGGAGAAAATGTGAAATCATAGTGACGGTCAGAGTCGGGCAGCAGGAGTTCCCACTCTCCTGAGCGGATATTGATGGTTGCCAGCGCAGTGACCGGGGAGATGCCGTTCGGCGCGCCGCCCGAAGCTGGTGCCGGGGCAAAATACAGCACCTGGCTATTGCGCCACCATTTGACCGGATAAACTGTGCTGCACTCGTCGAACAGCGCACACGGAAGTGTCCACGTCCGTAAAGGGTCATCGGTATTGACGATCCGCAGCTTGTCGGGGTCGCGGTAGGCGGTCCATCGTCCGTTTGGGGAGAAGAGAGAATCCTGGAAGCGCTCGCTCAACGCGCCGACCGAATCGGTGGTGGGGGTCGAGAGCGGCGTAAACGCCGGGACGGGTGTAAAGGTTGGGATTTCAGTGGACGTCGGCAGGGCAGTTGCCAGAGGCGTGGGAGTCCATGTGGGAGGCAGGTCCAGGGGTGCGGCAGTCGGCTGCGGCTGTATCGTGGAGGGTCCACAGGCAGAGAGGAGAGCCAGAAGCACAAACAAAGCGGAGAGATATTTTTTCTGCAAGCAGGATCATCCTTTTATCAGCAGTTATTTCTTTCAACTGTCATTATCAGACTGGAGTAAGTATAGCACCCTCAAAAGATAAGCAGAAAGCATGTCTGACTATGTTATTATATTCGCAAGCACATCATGAACATGAACACCAATCACAGGATCAAAGCCGTTTTCTTCGACCTCGATGGAACCCTCCGTCACAGCGTCCCGGAGGGTGGTGATGTCTTCACCGATTACGTCCGCACGCTCGGCATGCGAATTACTCATGAAGACCGCCTGCGCGCTATGCGCTGGGAGCACCTCTATTGGGCAAACTCGGTCGACCTGCGCGATGACCTGATGGCGCATTCCGGCGAGACCGAAAAATTCTGGGTCGAGTACAGCCGCCGCCGACTGATCGCGCTGGGCATGTCCCCGGCTCTGGCTCGCGAGTATGCTCCCAGTGTTTCTGCACATATGGGCGCGGAATACAAGCCGGAGAGCATCATCCCGGAGGATGTGCGCAATGCCCTCGTCCAGTTAAAAGAGTCGGGCTACCGCATGGCTGTGCTTTCGAACCGCGATGAATCGTTCATGCAGCTTCTTGATGATCATAAAATTGGAGAGTTTTTCGATTTTTCCATCCCGGCCGGGGAAGTGCAGAGCTGGAAGCCTGATCCTGACCTTTTTGAGCATGCCCTCCAGCGGGCAAAGGTGACTGCCGCAGAGGCAGTCTACGTCGGCGATAATTATTTTGCGGATGTGGTCGGCTCGCGCCGCGCCGGACTGACGCCCATACTCGTAGACCCAAAGGGTATCTTCCCTGAAGCCGATTGCACGACGATCAAATCGTTCGATGAGTTGATTTCCGTAATCAAAGAAATATAATAGAGACGTAATCCAGCGGGCGGTGTTTTACGATTTATCAACCCTGCCTATGTCATCCTCGCAAGGGACAGCGGGCAAGTGAAGACACTTCACCAGCACTCTCTCTGCGTGACATAAGCGAAAGGAACACACTATGGCATGGGAACGAAGGATCATGCGGACGGTCCGCGTCCGCAACGATAACAAGCCGGGCATCCTCGCCAACCTGTTGGCTGCGATCGCGGGTATGAGCGCCAGCGTTGGCAGCATTGACTTGATCAACGAGACCGCTCATTCCGTGGTTCGCGATATTACTGTTTACGCGGACGATGCCGAACACATGGACAAGGTCATCGAAGCGATGCGCGCCAACCCGGGCACGCGCGTGATCGAAGTGCGGGACGAGGTCCTGGCACTGCACACCAAAGGGAAGATCGCCATCCGTTCGCGCTTCCCCATCGATTCGATCGCCACGCTGCGCCGCGTCTACACGCCCGGCGTGGCGGAGGTCTGCCTGAAGATCGCCGACAACCCTGACCTGGCGCGGCTGTATACCAGCATCAGTCACATGGTTGCCATTGTTACAGATGGAACGGCTGTTTTGGGTCTGGGCGACATCGGTCCGCTTGCGAGCATGCCGGTCATGGAAGGCAAGGCCATGCTGATGGAAACGCTGGTGGGGCTGTCAGGTGTTCCGATCCTGCTGAACACCCACGACCCGGATGAAATTGTCCAGGCTGTGGCTGCGATTGCGCCGACCTTCGCCGGCATCCAACTGGAGGACATCTCCGCGCCGCGCTGTTTCGAGATCGAGGAGCGCCTGCAGTCCATGCTCGATATCCCCGTCATGCACGACGACCAGCATGGCACGGCGGTGGTCAGCACCGCCGCGATGATGGTCGCATCCAGCCGCACAGGTGTGGATATCGGCAAGGCGGTGATCGGTCAGATCGGACTGGGCGCGGCCGGGAACGCCATCGGGAAGATGGTCATGCGCCTGACCGGCAACCCGGTCATGGGCGCGGATATGAACGAGGACGCGCTCGAGCGCTTCGGGCGGGATGGCGGACGAAAGTCAAGTATTCAGGAGATCATGTCGGAGTGCGATATCGTCATTGCGACGACCGGCGCGCCGAATCTCATCAAGCCTGAGATGATCCATAAAGGACAGGTGATTCTGGCGCTCTCCAACCCGAACGCGGAGATCGACCCGGATCTGGCGCTGGAGCATGGAGCCGCCTTCGCGGCAGATGGAAAATCGGTCAATAATGTTCTGGGATTCCCCGGCATCTTCCGCGGCGCGGTGGATGCGAACGCGCCGCGTATCACCAACGAGATGCTGCTCGCTGCGGTGGAAGTGCTCGTACGGATGACGCCGGCCGGCGAGCTCATGCCCAACCCGCTCGACAAGAAGGTGCATCTCGAAGTGGCGCGCGCCGTTGCCCAGACCGCGATGAAACAGGGCATCGCCCGCGCCGATTTCGTCCATTATGTAACAGAATAAAAACGTAGGGATGGGCGGCTCGCGAAGCATCCCCGCAGGGGAAGCCCATCCCTACGTTTTTACACAGTTTCGTGGATCAGCTCTTTCAATGTTATTCCCAGGCGGGTGATTCCTTCACGTATCGTGTCGGGCGAAGAGAAGGAGAAGTTGATCCGCATCGTGTTCTTCCCACCGCCCTTCGGATGAAATGCCTCGCCGGGGACAAAGGCAACCTTCTTCTCGATGGCGCGCTTGAGCACGTCGGCTGAGTCCATGCCTTCTGGCAGGACTCCCCACAGGAACATTCCGCCCTGAGGTTTGCTCCAGGAAACTCCCGCGGGGAACATTTCTTCCATCATCTCGAACATCACGTCTCTGCGTTCCTTATACGTGGCACGGATCACCTTGACATGCTCATCGATGAATCCACCCTTGCCCACTTCATATGCCACATACTGGTTGAACGAGGCAGTGTGCAGGTCGGCAGCCTGCTTCGTCATCACCAGCTTGCGGATCACCTCCGGCGGCGCGATGACCCAGGCAAGTCTCAGGCCGGGTGCCAGCAGTTTCGAGAAGGTGCTCAGGTAGATGACGTTGCCGCTGTAATGTCCACCGTTGGGACCCCGGTACTCGCTGTCGAGTGAAACAACCGATGGGATGTGCTCTCCTTCATAGCGCAGCTGTCCGTATGGGTCGTCCTCGATGATCGGGACACCGTATTTATCCGCCAGCTCGATGAGCTGTTTGCGGCGTTCCAGGCTGAGTGTGGAGCCGCTTGGGTTTTGGAAGTTCGGCAGGATATAAATGAACTTCGGTCCAATGCGCAGCGCGGCTTCAAGCTCATCCACGATCATGCCATCCGCATCTGCCCGGACCGGGATGTACTGCGCGCCGTAGGCATTCCAGGCCTGCAGCGCGCCGAGATAGGTGGGCGATTCAACTACGATGTAATCGCCGCGGTTGATGAACAATCTCCCTAGAAAATCCAGTGCCTGCTGGGAACCGGACGTGATCAGAATATTTTCGGCTGTGATCTCCACGCTGTAGCGGGCGGTGTGGCGTGCGATCATCTCACGCAGCGGGTAGTATCCCTCTGTGGTGCTGTACTGCAATGCCTGTGGACCAAAGTGCTCGAGTACATAGTTGCAGGCCTCGCCAAATTCCTTGATCGGAAAAACCTCGGGCGCTGGCAGCCCGCCTGCGAACGAGATGATATCGGGTTGTTCGGTAAACTTGAGAAGCTCGCGGATGACTGAGCTTCCCATCTTCTGCATACGGTGAGCATAACGATACTCCCAGGGTGTTTGCATTTTTTCTCCTTGAGAAAAGATATCATGCCTCGATCACACACCGCCCGCACACCCCGGCGTTGTTTGCCGGGGCAGGCGGCAAATGGTGACCGTGAGGGCATAAAAAAAGCCTGACAGGTATACGTGTACCCGTCAGGCGTGCTGGCCTGCTGACATAAGAATGCCCCGGAGGGCTATTGCCAGATTCTGTCTCATGGCGATCTATATAATACTCAATTTCCCGGCTTCGCGCAATTGACGATTGACCTATGATTCGTATGATTCGGGTGACTGTAAGGTTATACTCATGAGAGTTGATCTTCAAATTGCTCTGTCCTGGTGCAGGAGGCAGCCATGCAAGAGGATTTGACCAGCCTACTTTCGAGTCTGTCAGACGAGGAGTACTGCTATCTCACCACTACGGGACGCGTCAGCGGGCGTCCGCACGAGATCGAGATCTGGTTCGGGACCCGGGAGACCAGTCTCTATCTCCTCTCGGGCGGCGGGCGGAAGTCGGATTGGGTGAAAAATCTGCTCAAGAATCCGCCGGTCACTGTGCAGATTGCCAAACATAAATTTTCAGCCTCAGCGCGCCTGGTCGTGGACAAGAAGGAAGAAATGGCGGCGCGCTACATGCTGGCTGAGAAATACCAGGAGTGGGAGGAGGGACGAAAGCTCAGCGAATGGGCAAGGACCGCAGTGGTGGTGGCAGTTGATCTTCTGCCGGGCAAATAATCATTTTTAGCTCATCACGGAGCACTATACTTTTTGATCTTGCAGTTGGAGAATAATTTTAGGCGTAATGCGCAGGAGAACGACTCATGAGAACTTTATTTACGACACGCATTGTGATCGCTGCTGCCGCGCTCCTGGCAGGCATAATGATTGTTGTTTTTTTTG
>DATFET010000123.1:0-5168 GCA_035250835.1 Anaerolineales bacterium | reverse complement strand
CTCGTATCAAACCCTGGCGGTCGCTCCTGATCGGGCTGGTCATCCTACTTCTGGGCTGGCTCATCGCTCTGCTGGCGCTCCTCTTGGTCCTGGGCCTGTCATTCTTCCTGTTTTGGCTCTCCCTGCCCAACCTGGGATTTTTGGTCGCTGCTCTTGGCCTGCTGGCAATTGGGCTTGCCCTGGTTGTTTACTGGCTCTCGATCGTCTTCTTCAGTAAAGTCGTTGTTGCATTCCTGGTTGGCAGGATGCTCTTTTCAAGGATCATGCCGAGGTACGCGCACAGCAAGGTTTGGCCGCTCCTGACTGGTGTGGTCCTGTATGCCCTGCTTGCATCCATTCCCTATCTGGGTTGGGTGATCGCTGTTTTCACAACCATGTTTGGCTTGGGCGCATTGTGGATGGTGAGTACGGCTTCTCCACCCAGGCTAAGGCAAGGTGAACCTGCTCCCATGCTGCAGCCTGCAGACGACGACCTGAATGTGGGTCTACCCGCGGGTTAATAACCAGTTTTCTGTCCCGAAAATCCAAGAGGTCCAATGGCATTCGGTCCTATCGATTTAATAGTTCTGGAGTTCAAGGATAGCCATTTCCACGGCAAAACCATGGCTAACCTGACCGACCTCGTCTCCAATGAGATCATCCGCATTCTTGACCTGGTGATGCTGGTCCGAGATGAGCGGGGTGATGTAACCGTGCAGGAGCTCAAGGAACTCGACCCGCTGGCTTTGGAGGTACTTGAACCTTTGCGAGCCGAAATCAGTGGACTGATCACGGTCGAGGATATTGAGATGATCGGGAAGAAGCTCAGAGATAGTACGACTGCTGCAATCATGTTGTTTGAAAACATCTGGTCTATCAGGCTTAAGCAGGACCTGTTCGATGCGGGCGGCAGGCTGGTCATGCACGAGCGCATCCCCAGGGAAGTTGTAGCGGAAGCGATCAGGGATTTGGCTGAATACGAATGACTGTACGTGCTGGTGATGGACTGCATACTGCCTCGAAACTCTGGATAGGAGATCACTATGATAGCTGGAAGAAGAGTGAGAAAACGACCATTAATTCGAACTGTCAGCCTGAAAGCAGTCATAACTAAAAATCTGTCAGTCGACCAGGATGTGGTCAAGCAACGTCAGGATCAGTGGGATGTCCGCCACAATGGCGCATCAGCTCTTCCGAAGGGATATATCTCAGATTCGAGCCGTAACTCGCTCCCCACGCAGTATGCCAAATCCATACCACTTTCAGAGTCGCTGAAGTATTTGCAGCAGCTCGCCGCGCTGCAGGCTGCTGGCATACTGACAGCTGAGGAAGCCTCTGCGGCCAGAGGCAGACTATTAGGATCGTGAGCTTGGGAATTGCAGGCATCCGAATGGCTTGAGCGCGGATGTCTGGTTCATAAAAATTATTCTGGTTCCAAAAAGGAGAAGAAAATGATTACTGAATCATTCTTTACATTTGCCTGCGCAGGGCTTATCGGGCTGCTTTTCGGTACAGCTCTGACCTTTGCTGGCTACCGGCTCTTCCTGTTTCTTTTGCCCATCTGGGGATTCTTCTTTGGCCTTACCCTTGGGGCCCAAGCCGTGCAGGTTTTGTTTGGCGATGGTTTCCTGTCTACAGTCACGAGCTGGATGGTAGGATTTGTCGTTGCGTTGGTATTCGCATTGCTGTCGTACGTATTCTACGCGTTCGCAGTGGCGATCATCTCCGGTTCACTGGGGTACGCGCTGGCTGTTGGGCTGCTGACCTGGATCGGCCTTGATTTCGGTCTCATCGTCTGGTTGATCGGGATCGTCGCTGCCGTCGCGTTGGCGATCGTGACTCTGGTGTTCAATATTCAGAAGTGGGTCATCATTGCGGCGACATCCATTATGGGTGCAGGGACGATTTTTGGCACAATTCTCCTCATGTTCAACCCGGCTGCCTCGTTGCTCGAAAACCCGGTCCAGCTCCTTCTATCCACCTCTGTATTCCTGACCATCCTGTTCCTGGTGGTGGCCGGCCTGGGCATCTACTTCCAGTTTGCAAGCACGCGGAGCATCACGGTTGTCGAGTACAATCGTATGAACGAAATCAACGCCTGATTATTCATCATGCTCTCTCGCGAATGGCTTTGAGACCAGATCGCGAAGACACTGAAAAACACAAAAGAGGATCATTATGTGCTGTGCATTTACCCTGCTGGTTTTGCTTGGCCCTCGTATTACGGGAGCCGTATGGTGGATCGCCCGACCCACTCTGTGGAATTCCGCTTTTAGCTCCTTTCTCTGGCCAGTGCTCGGTCTGATCTTCGTGCCCTGGACGACACTTTTTTATATGTTTGTATTTCCCGGAGGGGTGACTGGCTTTGAATGGTTCTGGATTGTTGTGGGTCTCCTCGTTGATATTGGTTCCTATAGCGGCGGCGTGTACGGGAACCGCGATCAACTGCCCATGTACAAGTCACCCACACCTCCCGTCTGATCATTATTCAATGTGAAAAGGATGATTACTTATGGCTAATAATAAGACCAAAAAATCCCAACGCGTTTCGGTGAGCAAGCGCAAATTGAACGAGAGGGCCGACGCAATGGAAGGAGCGGCAGTCAAAGCCGCCGTTGCCGGCCAGCAGGAGGCGATCCACGGGGCAGCGCGGCTGGATGCGGCCGGAGACATGGCAGCAGCCGGTGCTGCGCTGATTGGAAAGGGAGCCAGTGATATCACCAGAGCCGAGGATGAGAGGTTGATGGCTGAGCGGATGGCAGTTCTGAGCGATGTGGTCTCCTCCGCGGGAGCGGCAGATGTCGCCCAGGGAGCTGCAATGCTGGCCGCCTCAGATGATGTAAATGTCATGAGTGCCCTGGTGGGGTTGATGAGTGCTGAAGATTTCGAACATGGTCTGGAACTTGCGCGCCTCTCCGGTGAAATGCGGACTGCTGGCGAGATGGTGAATGCTCTTAAGATGCCTGTGCTGTCCGTATTTTTAGCCAGGCGGGCTGCTCGTTTGCACGACTTGTCTGTGGAACAGATCCGCTTCGCAATCAGTACGCACGCAGTAGCGGAGGTCCTGGCTGCCACTGGGCAGAAGATCAGCACTCTGGGCGAGAATGAGATGGACGAAGGAGTCACACGCCTGTCTGTCTCTGCGGCTGTTTCGGAGGAGAGCGCGGCGATGTCGAAAGCCAGTGAAGAATTGGCAGCCCAGGGAATCGAAGAGCTGGCTGTCGGTGCAGCGATTGGGAAGTCCGCCAGGGCGGAAGCAATGGAAAGCGCAGCAGAAATCTCCACAGGTTCGGCAGCTATAGGAGCCGCTATGGCAATGGATGAGGTGGCAAACACTCTTAAAAAGAAGGGTGAGTAAAAGATCACTAGACTTTATCGGAAGTAAGGTGACAGTCACTTTAATCAGTAATTCATCCGAAGTGACTGTCACCGATTATTACCCATAATGTCTACTCAATAGACTGGAGACCACAACGTGGCGAAAAAGAAAGCGAATAAGGCGGCGAACCGGCCAGTAAAACCGACCTCCAATGCAAAAGGGCCGGCACAGAAACAAATCCATAAAGAAAGAGGGACACTGCTTACCGTTTTATTGGCGCTGATTTTCCTGCATTCCGTTGTCGCCACTTATCTGGGTTATATCACTCTCAAGGATGAGTATGCCCGCACAACCTGGGTCCTGCCATTAATGACACTGGTCTCTGTGGCAGGGATCGTAGCGGCCATGGGAATGTGGTACTGGAAACAGTGGGGAATTACACTCTATGCAATTACATGCGTAATCCAGGCAGCCGTCCACTTGATGCTGACCGGTTCTCTCCTGGTGGTCTTTTATGATCTCCTGCCAGTTTCCATCCTGGCATATGTGATCAACCTGCAATCCAAAAAAAATTTGTTTGAATGATCGCCTAAAAGAATCAATGGGCGGCGATATTTTTGGAAATAATACATGGACTGGCCGGTTAAAAATCCGGCCAGCCTGTTTTTTATGATGAACGCGATTGGGTTGGTTGTATAGGGAGCACATCCATCTATTGACAAAGGATAGGATTCTCTGGTAGGTTAGCTGGAATATGTCTCATTCAACACCTGTTGATGGGAAAATCAATAATCGAAGGATTACACTTCGAATGCTTGATGGTATCTTTAAACAGAGAGTAAAGCTCGTACGTTCATCCAGCATCCGCCTCATGATGACATCATGAGGCGCGTCATGGAAAAGGGATAATCCAATATGGACGAAAACGGAAATGATATACCCGGTCCGCTCCAGGTCAGAGTCGGGTCATCGGAATATACACTCGTGGCAGGGGGAAGCGCAGAGGTTGAAGTTTTCCTCACAAATTCCGGACCGAGTGATACCTTCATCGTAAATATTCTGGGCATTCCGCCCGACTGGACAGATGATTCCGGCCGGGTGACTGTGTGGGTGCCAACCGGTGGCCGGGAAAAAGTAATTCTTACGATCACCCCACCCGCCGCTGCAGAAGGTATCCTGGGTTCCTATCCGTGCCGCCTGTACGTATTCAGCCAAAGCGCACCGGAGAAAGGGGTAGAAACACGGGTAGTCCTATCGGTCGTGCCTCAGGAGAAAGTCCAAAAAATATTTGTTTTGGAAGTCGAATCGAATGAGCTTACAGCCGCACCGGGGGCAAAATTAACCATCCCTTTGACACTCAGGAATTCATCTCCAAACACTGAACTCCTGGAATTGTCTGTGCAGGGTGTACCAGCCAATTGGGTCTCCCTGCCTTCACCCGTGATCACACTGCCTGGGGGTGAAGAGAAAAAGGTTGATCTGGTTCTTCTGATTCCTACAGCTCCCGAAATACGGCCGGGTTATTTCCCATTAAAAATTTCCGCGATCAATCAGAAGGATCCTGCCAACAAGGAAGAGGTGGATATCAGGCTGGGCATCGCTGCATTCGAATCGGAAGGACCGATCGGAGTCATGTTGGGATCGGTGCAGTTTTCCGCGGCGCCCGGCGGCAGTTTTGCGATCCCTCTCACCGTGATGAATCGCGGTCTGGAGTCTGCCACTTTCCGTTTAGGGGTTGAGGGAATACCGGTAAACTGGGTTTCCACTTCTACTCCGGTCACACCGTTGAAACCTGGCGAAAGCAAAGAACTCGCCTTATTGGTCCGCCCTCCGCTTGCACCTACCAGCCAGGCCGGCAGGCGTAAATTCC
>DATFET010000115.1:0-8641 GCA_035250835.1 Anaerolineales bacterium | reverse complement strand
CGGCGACACATCCACGTATGGCCTGCTTGAAGCGCAGGATGTGGCCGGGGCTGTAAATTATCTGCTCCATCGGATCGACGTGAATGGGCAAAAGATCGGCGCGTTGGGAATTTCCCTCGGCGCGCAGGCAGCATTGCGAGGCGCGCTGAGAACAGATTGTATCCGTGCTCTGGTTCTCGAAGGGTTGAACCCCTCGGTTCTGAGCGATCATGGAGGCATGCCTCGATCACTCGTGCGCTGGCTGAATTATCCGACCAACTGGCTGTATTACAAGCTGCATCATTTTATGAGCGGAGGCAAAGATTCGGGTGTATTGGAGGTCATCGGCAAAATCGCGCCGCGGCCCATTTTGTTGATTGCCAGCGGCGCCAAAGACATTTACTTCAACCGTTTGTTTAACCAGGCAGCCAGTGAGCCCAAAGAGTTATGGGAGATCCCAACAGGTGAACATGGCGCTGCCATACTTCAGGACTCGCATGCTTATATGCAACGCGTTGTTGGATTCTTCAATGAAGAATTGGAAATTGACGGATGAGTGAATCAAACAAGGTTAAACTTTCCGGCGGTCCCGATAAATCTGCCACGTGGATCTGGCTTGAGAATGGGCAGCTCAAGATTGAGTATTACGATTACAGTGAGCCAGCCCAAAGGTTTTTTGGCAATGACATTGCTTACATCATTACTGTTACTGACATGGACCGATTGTATTCAACGATCATTAAGGATGAAACATCCATCCTTTCCTGGATCGACCAATACTTCCAGAGCTATTTTGGCATCAAAAAATGGCTCGATGAAAATGGAATTGACTATGGCATCGAAAGAGAAATTTGGGCTTAAAGATGAACTGTCCTGAATGCGGTGCACAGGATCATTTATGTCAGGCACGATTTGACGAATTCCTTGTTTTGGAATTTACGGACGCGGGCTATGGCGCGGTCCATCACCTGACGGTTGCCACGTACATGCTCCAGCATTCCAGTAAAATGACGTGTGAAGGCTGGCTGCACGAACGAGAGTTATTGAGAGAGTTTCTGGTTGAAAATAAATCGCCTCAATCCATCCGCAGGCAGAATAAGGATCTGGTTGACAGCGGCAAGCGCACATTCAAATTCAAATCAAAGGATGGCTTGCCTGTAGTCGATAAAACGACGTGGACGAAGACGATTCTGGATGTCCGCACGGAGAATGCAGAAGTGTATTGCAAAGATGTGACCGCCTGGGCACGGTCCGCGCTGGAAGAGAGTGAAAAAATCACTGAAATTTAATACTTTAGAGATGTTAGAGGCTACTTGCTGTAATGGTATCTCGCCTGGAGAAAATCAATACGGTCATCTCGTACCAGGTAAACAATACGATGTTCCTGTGTCAATCGCCTGGACCAACATCCAGGAGAAAGGTATTTGAGAGGTTCAGGTTTGCCAATGCCACCAAACGGATCACGGAGAATTGCGTCGATCAATTCAAAAGCGCGCAGCGCCAGCTTATGGTCAGTTTCGACCCAGTAACGCAGATCTTCGATGAATTCAGGCTGAAAGATTGCCTCACGTTTTCTTGTCTTCAAGGCTCACCTCGCGGCGTAGATTGTCAATGTTTTGTGGTTTGCCTTCGTTCTTGAGTGCGCGGGCTAAAGCAGCTAGAATTCGCTCGGCATTTTGCGGTGAGCGCAAGAGGTAAGCGGTTTCCGTCAGGCTGGCGAGCTCATCGGCGGCAATCATGGCAACATCCTCGCCGCCGCGCCGCTGAATGATCACCACTTCGCGGTCTTTTGTCACACGGTCAAGCAGGGTTGCAAGCTGCTCGCGTGCGCTGGAATAGGTAAATTCGATGGTCATTGCTAAACTCCAATCTTGTACAAGAATACTGTACAATAGTTTTGATGAGATGTCAAGGTGTAGACAGAGTCCTTGCTGGAAGATGTGCAATGCTTGGAAGTTTGAAGTCTAAACGTCAAGTCAAAACAGTAACATTTATATACTTTCAAAATTCGCAATAAGGAACTCTAACTATGCCATTTTTACTTTTCGTAGTCAAGAAAGCATATAAAGGTGTGAAAGGTTTGAATATAGCACCTGGGATTCAATTGAAAGACAATAGACCTGAAGTTCAATCAATAACTCAAGGTATGGAACTCGAACTAAGATATCAAAATGATCAAAGTCGTCGAACAAATTTGATCACTTATGGTATTCCAGTAGAAAAAGATGCAAATGGCAATTTCATAATTTATGGAAAGCCAGAGGACCAATATATTATTTTTACTCTGCCAGAAACTCTGACGCCAGATGATGTGCCGACCGGAACTGAAATCTGGACAGTAACATAACCTGTGAAAAGAAATTAATCTGGAGATTACATGACTCAACGCAAATACACTAATCGCCGTTACCTCGATGCCATCGAACAGAAAGTCCTCGTCTTCGACGGCGCGATGGGAACGAGCCTGCAATTGCAAAACCTGACTGCCGAACATTTCGGCGGCGAACAATACAACGGCTGCAACGACTATCTTGTCATCTCGTACCCGCAAGCTGTGGAAAAAGTCCATCACTCGTTCCTCGAAGTCGGCGTGGACGTGCTCGAAACGGATACCTTCCGTTCCAATCGCATCACAATGGCGGAATACGGCTTGCAAGATAGAGTGATTGAACTTAATCAAACGGCTGCATCTTTAGCAAGACGTTTGGCCGACGAATATTCCGTAGGGGCGGATGGCCGTCCGCCCCTGCAAAGATTCGTGGCTGGTTCCATCGGTCCCTCGGGCAAACTCCCGTCCGCCAATGACCCCGAGCTTTCCAACGTTAGCTTCGATGAACTCGTCGATACATTCCGCGAACAGGCGGTCGGACTGATCCGCGGCGGCGTGGATGTGCTCCTCATTGAAACCTCGCAGGATATCCTCGAAGTGAAAGCCGCCATCATCGGTCTGCACAAAGCCATGGACGAGACGCAGGTCTATTTGCCGATCCAGGCGCAGGTCACGCTCGATACGACCGGCCGCATGCTGCTCGGCACCGACATTAACGCCTCCCTTGCCATCCTCGAAGGCATGGGCATCGACGTCATCGGCCTCAACTGTTCCACCGGACCCGAGCACATGCGCGAGCCCATCCGTATTCTTGGTGAAAATTCCACGCTCCCTGTTTCGTGCATCCCCAACGCGGGCCTTCCTTTAAATGTAGATGGACAGGCTGTGTATCCGCTCGAGCCTGAACCGTTTGCGAACGACCTCTACGAATTTGTGACGAAGCATAACATTTCAGTCGTTGGGGGATGTTGTGGCACGACGCCGGCTCATCTTAAGCTGCTTGTTGACAAGCTCAATCAGCATCCACATCCCAAACGACCGCCTCATTCCACGCCTCAGCTTGCTTCCGCCATGTCAGCCGTGGACATGCGACAGGACCCTCCGCCAACCCTGCTTGGCGAGAGACTCAACGCGCAGGGGTCGCGCAAGTTCAAACGTCTTCTGCTCGAAGAAGATTACGACTCGATCCTTGAAATTGCACGTGAACAGGTCGAATACGGCGCGCACGCCCTCGACATTTCCTGCGCCGTCACCGAACGACCGGACGAAGCCGAGCTCATGCGCAAGGTGGTCAAGAAACTCGAGATGGGCGTGGATGTCCCGCTGGTGATCGACACCACTGAACTGGATGTACTTGAAATCGCATTGAAGACCGCACCTGGACGCTGCCTCATCAACTCGACTCATCTGGAGGCAGGGCGATCCAAAGCCGATAAGGTTTTCGCGCTGGCAAAAGAACATAATGCCGCGGTCATTGTGCTGACCATCGATGAGAACGGCATGGCAAAGACCCGCGAGAATAAACTCGAAATTGCAAAACGGATTTACGACGTCGCCGTCAATGACCATGGCCTCAAGCCTGAAGACCTGGTCTACGACGCGCTGACCTTCACGCTGGCTACTGGCGACCAGGAATTTATCGAGTCTGCGATCGAGACCATCGAAGGCATCCGTCTGATTAAACAAAACCTGCCCGGTGTGATGGCTTCTCTCGGCGTGAGCAACCTGTCTTTCGGCTTTGCGCCGCACGCACGCCCGGTCTTGAACTCTGTCATGCTCTATCATTGTATGCAGGCTGGCCTGGACATGGCAATTGTGAATCCCGCGCATGTTACTGCATATCCCGATATCCCCCAGGAAGAAAAAGACCTCGCCGAAGACCTCATCTTCAACCGCCGCGCCGAGGCGTTGCAGCGCTACATTGAATATTATGAATCTGTAGGGGCGACTCATGAGTCGCCCCTTGCAGATCCAACCGAAGGCATGACCCCTGAACAGCGCCTGCACTGGAAGATCGTTCACAGAAAGAAAGATGGTGTGGAGGCGGATATTGATGAGATTATCAACCGACCCCCATCCCCAACCCTTCCCCCGACACCAGGGGAAGGGGGTAAGATTTTCCCCCCATATTCGGGGGGAGCAGGAGGGGGGTCGAAGCACGAAATTGCCGTTCACACCCTTAACAACGTCCTCCTCCCCGCCATGAAAGAAGTCGGTGACAAGTTCGGCGCGGGCGAATTGATCCTGCCTTTCGTGCTCCAATCTGCAGAGGTGATGAAGAAGACCGTCGCTCATCTCGAAAATTATCTCGAAAGGAAGGAAGGTGTCAGCAAAGGCACTGTTGTGATTGCAACTGTCTACGGGGATGTGCATGATATTGGCAAGAATCTTGTCAAAACGATCCTTTCCAATAACGGCTATGATGTGATCGACCTTGGCAAGCAGGTCCCTGCAGAAAACATTATTTCGAAGGCGGTTGAGGTCAATGCAACAGCCATCGGCTTATCCGCGCTATTGGTTTCCACGTCCAAGCAGATGCCGCTCATTGTCAATGAACTGCATCGACGGGGACTCAAATTCCCTGTGCTCATTGGAGGAGCTGCAATCAACCGTCGGTTCGGACGCCGCATCCTCCAGACCGAAAGCGGAGACTTCTACGAGCCCGGCGTCTTCTACTGCAAGGATGCGTTCGAAGGCCTCGAGAGGATGGATACTCTCATCAATGAAGAGAGACGTCCTGCGTTATTGGATAAAACCCGCCAGGAATCCGAAATGGAACTGGGGCGATCACAAGTCAAAACCCTGGACCGTTCAAACGTGCAACGTTCGAACATTCAACCTGCTCCCCTCACCCTGCCTCCCTCCAAGTTCGGTATGCGCGTCGTCAGGAATATGCCGCTTGAGATCGTCTTGACGCACCTAAATATCAATGAGCTCTATCGTCTCTCGTGGGGAGCGAAGAACACTCACGGCGCGGAATGGGACAAGCTCAAAGCCGAGTTCAACGCACGCCTCGACCAGATGAAACGTCAGGCACTTCGAGAGAAGTGGCTCAATCCACAAGCCGTGTATGGACTCTTTCCCTGTCAGTCCGAAGGGGATGACCTGGTTGTCTACGATCCCGAGAACCTCGACGAAGTCCTGACACGCTTCAGCTTCCCGCGCCAGCCCTACGACGAGCATCTTTGTCTGGCTGATTACTACGCCTCTGTCGAATCAGGTCAAATGGATGTGGTCGCCTTCCAGGTTGTCACAGTCGGGCAGCAAGCTACCGAGCGCTTCGACAAACTCCAGGCGGCGCACGATTACACCGAAGCCTATTTCACGCACGGACTCGCCGTCCAGGCTGCGGAAGCGACCGCCGATTACATGCACGAGCATCTGCGGCGTGAGATGGGCATCCCTGAAAGTCAGGGCAAGCGTTACTCATGGGGATATCCTGCCATCCCTGAGTTGGAAGATCACAAAAAGATTTTTGAGTTATTACCAGCAGTTACGACTGAACTGGGCATGAGTCTCAGCCCGGCATACCAACTGATCCCCGAGCAATCCACAGCCGCGATCATTGTCCATCACCCGCAGGCAAGGTATTATAGTGTTGGTGAATCTCGTGTCGAGCAGCTTATGAAGTAAAAATTTAAGGGAGCCTTACCAGATGGTTTGGCTCTACTCTTCCCACTAACTCTGGATACACAGTTCGAGAATCCATGATGAATATATTTGATGCTTCTCACATGAGTAAGTTGTTGTGGAGCACTGCAAAATGATCCACTCCAAACCCGTTCGCAATGAGCAGACCTGGCTGTTTATTTGGCTCATTTTCAGCCTGATGATCGGCGCGTTGACTGTTCACCAGTATGGCATGAGCATTGACGAGCCGAATAACTATCGATATGCCGCCGATACATTGGCTGCATACCCATCCCTATTTGGAACTTTGTACGAACCAAAACTTGATTCTTCTTATCAGGGTCATGGTCCGGCTTTCGTAGCCATGACTGATATCCTGATTAGAATCGTTCAGAGTGTATTTCCAAATGTATTTGCACCCGATCTCTGGCATTTCTCCTATTTCATCACCCTCCTCTTGACAGGACTCTGCTTATACTGGCTGACTAAACGATGGTTCAGCAAATGGACAGCCTGGGGAATCCTGCTTCTCTTTTGCAGTCAGCCCCTGCTCCTGGGACATGCCTTTATCAACCCCAAAGACATACCCTTTATGTTTTTCTTTACCTTGAGTGTTGTGTTGGGGTTTCATCTGGTGGATGGTATGGAGGCGAAGGAATCATTCGTTTCACTGGAAGGACCTGTCAAAGCCTTGACCTGTAAATTCCAGGAAACGAACGCAAGGCATAAAAATTTTTTCATAACTTTTCTATTCGTGGCAATAACAGCTTTAGCAGCGCTCGTCATCTTTTCCCGCCAAATCGATGCTCTGCTGGGAGGACTTGTCACATACTTTTATACAGCCGGGCCAGATACATGGGCAGGGCAGATATTTAATTCTGTAGCCAGTCAGGCTTCCAATGTAACGATAGAGGATTACATAACCAAGACTCTCAGGATGTTCAGACGAGTTGAACTCGGTATATTGAGTCTAAGCTTACTTTTTTTCCTGGTCTATTTTTTTCTTTTGATCAATAACACAACCTTATCAGCCTTCCTTGCTAACACTTGGAAAGAGCGACACAGTTTCAAGGAACATGTCCTGGATCGGGCAAGGTCCTTGCGGAGCTCGTTGAGCGCGGCGGCGCTGAAAGCCTGGCTCGCTGAAATAATTCGAGCGTTAGGCGATCCGCGTCTCCTCTTCGCGGGTGTTATCCTGGGATTGGCAACTGCAGTACGTGCCATTGCTCCTTTGGCTGGCATGATCGTTTTTTTCTACCTGTTTATAAAGGTCCGCTCCAGGGCGTGGACGACCGCTATCGCGTACTTCCTCGTTGCCGGAATTATGACCTACCTTGCATGGCCTTATCTTTGGAACGCGCCGATTCAACGTTACCTAGAAGAAGTAGGGCTTATATCGAATTTCCAATATTTTTCTGGGCAGGTGCTTTTCGACGGACGATTTTACGGCATCCGTGACCTGCCGCGCTCATATTTGCCGATCCTGTTGAGCATTCAATTCACTGAGCCTCTGGTTCTGAGTGTGTATATTGGATTTTTTATCTTTGGCTGGCGGATCCTGCGCAATCACCTCCGGACAGACCTGTTGCTTGATCTTGGCATTGGTTTTGTCTTGCCTCTGTTTGCATTGATCCTGCTCAATTCGCCGCTATACCATAATTTCCGCCAGGTTCTATTCGTGATACCCGCCATGTTCGTCCTTGCCGCTTTTACTTTCGAAGTGATCTTCAGCAGTATGGTCCAAACCTGGGCGCGATTGTTTTTGATTGCAGCCATCACTCTGCCCGGCATCTATTCGACCATGCGGCTGTATCCTTATCAGTATGTCTACTATAATTCACTGGTAGGGAGTACAGCAGGCGTCCGCGATCGTTATGAGATGGACTACTGGCGTACTTCCATGCGTGCAATGGCGCTCGAATTGAACGAACTCGCCCCACCTGGAGCAAAAATCATTATTGGGGGTTCGTCCAGCCTGTTCAGAAGATATGCGCGGCCGGACCTGATCGTAGAAACGATCAATCAAAGCACCTTTGATTTGAACGGTGGCTACGATTATGCTGTCCAGATAGCCCGCTGGCAAAAGAGGGAGTTCTATCCTGATGCAAAAATTGTAGTCTTGATCGAACGCGCTGGCGCTACGCTGGCAACCGTGAAAGCCGTAAAGAATGCCAGCGCCAGTTAAGATCATTGATGCAACATCACAATCAGAAACTAAAGAGAATAATACAAACATGGCAAATAAATTCCTCGAACTGCTCACCTCCCAGACTCTTCTCACCGACGGTGCGATGGGAACCATGCTCCATGCGCGCGGCGTGGGATTTGACAAATGCTTCGATGAGCTCAATCTCACCAACCCATCAGCCGTGGCAGAGATCCATCGCGCCTATATCGAAGCCGGTGCGCAGGTGATTATTACCAATACGTTTGGCGCAAACCAGTTCAAACTCAAAAAACATGGACTTCAGGATAAAACCCTGGAAATCAACAAAGCAGGCGTGGATCTGGCAAAACGGGTCGTAGCCGCCTCTTTCAGGGATGTGCTCGTCGCGGGCGATGTGGGTCCGCTCGGAGTGAGGATCGCGCCGTATGGAAGGGTCAAACCTGAGGCTGCGCGTGAGGCGTTCGCGGAACAGGTCCGCGCCTTGACCGAGTCAGGTGTCGATTTGATCGTCATCGAAACGTTCAGTGATTTGTATG
>DATFET010000100.1:0-15330 GCA_035250835.1 Anaerolineales bacterium | reverse complement strand
GTGAGTGTGAAAATCAAAATTCACATTGCCAAGCGTCGAGTCGTATTGCTTTGCACTTTCCACCAATCGAGAGAATAAGCCTCCGATTTTTTCTCGCATGACCAGTTTTGTATTGGGGTTTGTGACATAGAAATATTCTTTCTTCTCTTCTTCAAGCTTCTGCTTTACTTCCGAATCCAAGAGAATCCCGTCAGGAAGCCCCAGCAATGAATTACCTGGCATAATCTTATAGTCCAGATTGGGCAATGGCTTGATGTTCTGAGGATCGTCTTCATCGACCACCAGCGAGAGCCAGAGGCGCAGTTTGGCGATCTCGACCGCACCTGAGTCAATGTCCACGCCGTAGAGCGAGTTTTCAATGCACTCACGCTTGAAATCGTAGGCAGACCTGACAGGTCTCGTGGACAAAGATGCTTTCCCGTCAGACTTCTTCGAAGACCTGTCAGGTCTCATATACACGTCCAACACACTCCGCGCCTTGACAATCTCACTCATCATGCCCACGGGGAAGGCGCCGCTGCCGACGGCCGGGTCACATACTTTGATGGCAGCCAGCTTCCCGTCGATGAGAGCGGCGTTCTCTCGTATCGTCTCAGGCATCAGGAAGGGATAATCCTTCGTCTCGCGTCCCTCGTTCATCACGCGCTCATCATGCTCCCTGATCTGCTCGCCGCGCAGGAGGAGCGTTTCGATGTCTTCCTTGGGCATTTCTGTCATCGGGCGGTGTTCCACGCTCATATCCATCTGTCCGCTCTTCGCCGCGTTGCCGAACATGTCATACTGCTCATCCCCCAGGCTTTGATAGACGGCGTTCGGGTTCAGTTCGGAATACAGATAATTGATCAGGCTTTGCTGGCACATGTAATGGACGATCTCGCGCGGGGTGTAATACACGCCGTACTGCTTGTTGAACCTGCTCTCTTCGCCCTTTTTGCCGCTTTCGAGCGCCTTACGATATTCGGCGTAATTATCGGGGCGGATGGCGTTGAACTTCTCGTAGGCTTTGCCGAGCAGTTCAGGGTCGATTGCCACTTCCTTTTCGAACGGCTCGTCCTCCCGCACGGTGAAGTTGTAACGGTCGAAGATATCCAGAATGCCTGTTCCCTCTGTCATTGCGAGGCGGCGTTCGTCCGCAGAAGCAATCTCCTCGATAATGGGGGATTGCTTCGGGCTTCGCCCTCGCAATGACATGCCTTGATTTGAGAACAACTCATTCGAAAGCAAGATCTCTGTCCGTACCCAATCGTAATTGTTCATCGGGTCGAAGAGACCGCCGTTCAGGAAGGGGATCTTGCAGTCGAAGCGGCTGTAATAATGGTCGTCGTGACTGCGGTCGATGCGCAGGGCTTCATAAAACAGCGGTTCGAGAATATCGTTGAAGAAGTTCCTGTACTCGCCATGCTTCTTATCGAACAACTCTCGCAGGAAGTTCTTCGAGCCTTCGCCCCATGCCGCCTCGGTCGGCACGCCAAACCAGCCCTTCTTTTGCAGGTAATATAAAAAGACGATCTGCCCAAGCAGCTTCTTGGCAAGGTTGACCGTGTCGATGTCCTTGTTCTCGAAGTCGGCTTTCGTCTTCTCGTTCTTCTTTACCGCCTTGTCCAGTTCATCCTTTGTCCAGATGAACAGGCGGCGGTATTCCTTGAAAAACTCATGGGTCACCTTCTCGATGTTGAAGGCTTCCTCCAACTCCGTCAGCGTAGGATTATTCTCGGTATCCTGCATGATCGGCACGAACTGGGTCTGCGCCGTGTGACTTCTCTCGTTCTTTCCCACGAGGAACGACCACCGTTTGGCAGGCGTGAACTCATCTTTGACCTGGATGCCCCTTTCATTCGCCTCAATCTTCGTCTCGAGCTTGACCAGAGAAAAACGCCAATCCTCCTCTTTAGGCGCGACGAACGCTGCCAACGCGGCATCCTTGGGATTGCTCGAACCGTACTTTGCCTGCAAATATCCTGCCACGAAATTCCTCTGCATCGAGCGCGCCCGCTCGATGGAGGTTTCCTTTTTCAAATGAATGATGAGAATGTCGATGCGCTTCTCTTCACTATCCTCATACTTCCCCAACCGTTCATACTTCTCCACGTACCCCTTGAACGCATCGGGGATGGAATTGCCCGTGCGAGGTCCAAAGCCATCGGTGAGGTCCGGCTCGTTGAGCAGGTTCCTGATAAAGTTCGTGAAGCGCGCTTTATCAAAGGAGGCTTCAAAGGTTTCGCGTACGATTTTGATGGCTTGTTTTTTGTCCATAATTCCTTAGCTCCTTCCCCCAAATGGGGGAAGGTGGGGGATGGGGGTCAAAACCAGCTACTCCCAATCTCTTTGGCTTGCTTCCGAAACCAATCCTTCACCGTCACCCATTCCACGATCTCGATCAATGGGATCGGCTTCTCCTGTTCGGCACGATCAAAGTACACCATGTGCCGCGTCACCTGTGCTTCAAAATCTCGCACGGAAGGATACTTTCCCGCAGCCAGATCGAACAACTCGCGCAGGGATATTCGCTGGCAAATGGCATACAGATCGTGGAAATCCCTGCGGCTGGCGCGGGCAAGCAGCGCATCCATTTTCATCAAGCCAATATCTTCAAGGCTGGCGAGTCTGCCAGCTTCCGTATTCATAAGTGGACGGACCAGTTCATAGCCATAGCCGTAAAAACCCACGCGCACGTTCAATGCCAGAAAAACCAAATTTCCCCATGAGCTATCAGATAATAGCGGTGAATAATCCTTCAACGTGTGGCGCAATGGTTCGGTCAGGGACGGAATGTCGCTTTGGGTCTGCGAAAAATAATCCAGATCCATCGAAAGACGATGTCCCAATTGCAAAGCTAAAGCGGTTCCACCCGCCAGATAAAATTCATTAGACAAAGGATCTCTTGAAAAGACCGACATGATGTTTCGCATGTCAGGCGTGACCGTGTTCCAGTGCAATTCGATCATGGCGCCTCAATGTCCAGCATCAAGCGCCAAAAGGCAAGGTGTGGTTCGGGCAGGGCAAACCTGCCCCACGCCATGACCCAATCCTTCACCTGCCTGCGTGAATACGTCGCGAAGAGCCAGCGAAGCTCGGCACGTGAGCCAAAGCGCAATGCACGTTCGATGATCGTGCCTGCATCCCGCTGCGGGTTCAGGCTCGCAAAGTCATATTCCTGAAAGAATGGGGCAAGGGTCAAAGGGATGTTTTGCATGTGCTTTCACAGAGGTGACAGTCACTTTAGAAGTGACTGTCACCTGATTGCCCTGCCAGATACATGGATAATATCACTTCCCGCTTCCCAGCCGAACGCGGGTTCTCCTCCACATAATGGCTTTCCAGCAACCGCGCGGGAATGTTTGTCTGCAGGACGGCAACCACCTTCAATGGGTTATACACATCCGAGCCCATTTTGTTTAAAGCCTTGTACGTCACCTTGACGGTCTGCCTGGGCAAACCGCCTTCTTTCAACTGCTCCATCACCTTTTTGACGAACTCTTCCTGCTCCTCGGTCAATTGCTTCATATTCTTGAACACTGCCTGCAATATCTTCAGGACTCTGGTGGCGGTATCCCTGCCTTTACGAGCTTTCACTTCAATGGCATCTTCGGTGGTGGCCAATACAAAGGCATCTTTGTTCTTATCCAGCAACTCGAAATAGGTCTCTGGCAGTTTATGTTTCTTCTCATCAGGAGTACATTCCAGCGTCTCAGCCGCTGTGATGAAATCCAATTCTTTCGCCTCGAGTTCATTGGCTGCCGCAAAGAACTTCTGTATCTTACCCTTACGGAAGTAGGTTACAAGCATACTCTGCTGGTCGAGTAGCCCGTGCTCGTCGGGCGTATCGAGACCAGAAGGTGAAGCAATCCCCTCACTATTAGGAGATTGCTTCGCAGCTTGCGCTCGCAGCGACATACTGGAACGTGCCTTCCTCGGCAGCCGCTTGATCCTCTCGAACAGATCAGGGTCGTTATCTCGAATATCCTTGATCAGCGTCAAATATTTCAACTCACTGGTCTCTTCTTCATCTTCGCCCGTAATGGTCTTCCTGGAAACCAACTTATCGAATAACTCCATGGAACCAATCGGTTCTCCTTCGGTCAATAACGCTGCATCTCCGCCTAATAGCGTAAGGAATGCGTGGATCTTTGCCTGCGCGGCTTCTTTCAAGCCGAGCTCGTTATTCGCCTGCACAGTCGGGAAGAAGTTGAAGGTATAAATCGTGTCGAACTTCGTATCCACACGGTTGATTCGTCCTACGCGCTGCATCATGCGCGTTGGGTTCCATGGAATATCATAATTGATGACCACGTTCGAGCGATGCAGGTTCACACCTTCTGAGAGCACCTCAGTGGCAACCAAAATGCGATACGTATTCTCCTGCTTCTTCGCCTTGGCGTCGAAGTTGCGGATGACCACATCCCGCGTGCTTTCATCCGAACTGCCCGAAAAGCACAGCGCCTGGTTCTTGTGCGCCTTGTTGATTTCGCTTGTAAGATATTCCGCTGTCTCCTTCGATTCGGTGAACAGGATTAGCTTGTTTTCCTTCAAGAGTTTGTTCCTGGAGAGCTGCTTTAGCAGGGCAAGAAGCTTGGGGTCGCGTTCGATCTTCGTCCACAGTCGTTGTACCTTCCTGAGCACTGCCAAATCATTCTTCAGCAGGTCAATATATTCAGGCTTGAATTCCGTGCTTTTGTACTTCTCTGCCTTGCCTTTGGTGATCAAGTCTTCGATGGCGGCATCCTCATCGTTTTCGAGATATTCGAGGATCTTGTACGTGTAATCCTTGCTGATGTACACGTTGCCGTTCTCGAACTCGCGCAGGAACAATTCGTAGGAATGGATGAACCGTCTCACCGAATTACGGAAGGCAAAAAAGCTGCTTTCCAGGCGCTTGATGAGCAGGATCTTCATGAACTTGCCCATGTTCCGCTGGGATTGTTCCTCTAATTGATCCAGCGGCTTTTTCAAATATAGGAGTGGTGTGTACCGGGCGTAGGTAAACCCTTGCGATAATAATTCCATGGTGGAAGTGAAGATTCGGTCCTCTTCCTCATTCAGCTCATAATACATCGGTGCGGGCGCGGCGACTTCGGGGAAGCGCAGTCCCTGTTTGCTCATGTCCCTGCCGTAGTAGTTCACAATTTCGGTTCGTGTTCTGCGCACCATCAGGTACTTCAAGACCTTTTCCCTGATCACTTTGGAGTTTTCCCGCACAACCGCCAGATAATCTTCATAGTCTGCCTGTCGATTCAGTTCTCTCAGGTTTTTCGCCAATCCTTTGAAGAATTCCTCGATATCCGGCATATTAGGAATAGTGCTTTTCTTCGAGTTCTGGAACAATTTAATCTCGCTCAAAATATCCCAGGGCGAGTTGTTATAAGGCGTAGCAGTGACTAAGATGACGCGTTTGTTACGGCAGATCTCTGCCAGCATTTCATACGTGCGATTGCCCTCATTGCGGAAGCGGTGTGCCTCGTCAATGATGACATTCTTGTATTTGTCGGTGTCTCGTTCCAGTAAATCTTCCAGTTTACCGATAGACTCGAAATCTGCTGCTACCCGAAAATCAGAGAAGGCATTCCGCCATGAACCGGGGTTGTCAGGATCAAGCAAGACAGGCGGTGCAATTACCAAAGTCCTGCCATCTAATTGTCCAGCAAGCAATGTGGCAATATAGGTTTTCCCCAAGCCGACCACATCAGATATGAAAACGCCGCCGTATTCCTCCAATATCTTCCTGGCGTTCAGCACCGCCTGTTCCTGGTACTCCAGTTTTATGAAGTTCTCTGGTACGTAACTGGCAAATACTTCATCCGATTGATTCAATTCATCTTTGAAGTATTCATATAAGAGCTTTAGATAGAGATCATAGGGCTTTATATCCTGGTTGAGCCAGGTCCTGGTTTCGATGGTCTCGATGTATTTCTCGCTGATATCAACGGCATCGGCCCATAATTCTTCAAACTTCGCCTTTGCAAAGGCATGATCGGCGGCATTCTTCAATTCCACGTTGAACTCAAGGTTATCCACTAAGCCTGATTGAGTAAGGTTACTGGAACCTGTAATGACCCTGCCGACATCGCGGTCACCCTCTCTAAAAGTCACAATGTAGACTTTGGCATGAATGTTCTGCGAAGGATAGACCTTGATTTCCAATTTGGCGCATTTGATCCATTCAATAAATTTTGCAACCCCTTTTTCAACAGGCTGACTATCCTGTGAGTTTTCCAATTCCCCTGCAACCTGTTGAACAAATACCTCTTTTGCCTCTTTGTGCGAAGCATCCATCAGCTCAAGCTGGATTTCTTGTTTGGCGTTGGTGAATAACTCAAATGCTTTTCTGTCTGTGCTTATGCCCACCAGAATTCTGATTTTCTCGGTGTTTTCGAGAGATTTGTAAATGGCGTAAAACCCGCTCGTGTAGAAATACCCCGATAGAACATCAAAAAAGCGTGCATCTTTGATTAAGACATTGAATCTGTCTTTCAGGCTTTGTCCATTTTCATTGGTGATGAAGGTAAGGTCTGTGGTCATTATGATCCAAGGTTTAACTTGTACTTCACTATCCAGCCTGGTCGTTGCATCCAAGCATACCCGAAAACGCGGCTTCTTTGCAATATAGAAACATTACAGCCAAGTGTCTGCTTAACCTTGAACCAGTCCGTGTCCGGTTCGAGAGAATGTAAACGCGATTGGCAGCGTAATCAACTAAATCAGATATAACTTGTCAAATTTTCAGAGTTGTAGGGTGAGCTAACAAAGCTATTAAGTTTGTCAGACAACCTCAGTGCTATACTGACGGCGGGCAGGGTCACCTGCATACGCCTCACTGAGGCAGAAAGTGATAAACATATGGCCAAAAAGATACAGGTTTGGTCAAAGTACGGTCCTCGCATCTCTCTTGGAAGGGTCATGCCTTCAGAAGAGATCATCGAGAACATTGTGAATGCAACCAACCAGAGCAAAGGCTCTGTGCTGGCTGTCCTCGCCGAGCTCGACGTTCAGATCATGTCCGGTCTGAAAGCCGGGCGTATTGTCCGCCTTCCGAATGGCACGCGCTATGAGCCGGTCGGCAAAAAGGACGGTTACGTCCACATCTCTGTCACCGTCAGCGGTGAAGTGGATAACCTGGTGAACGCACAGTTCAGGGGGAAATGGGTCAACGCTGAAAACATCGGCAAGTCCGAAGAGCAAATGATAGAGCTCTGGAACGCTGAACATCCGGAAGACATCATTTCCGTAAACTAATCCACTCGTGCCCTGCCCACAAATGACTTAGCCGCGCGGTTAAGTCATTTTGTTTGCCTGTCCCCTTAAAAAGCTTTTTGTTGCTGAACGACACTATTTTAAAATCCAATTTAAAACCGTTTAAATGCTGAACGCCACTATTTTAATTTCGGCTTTAAAAGCTTTTAAACGCGGGATTTCACTATTCTGAAATCCATGTTAGAAGCTTTTTGGTACGAGTTACCACTGTGGGATTTCGAACGATGCCTGGAATACTATTCGGTGAAAATAGTTTTGCTACACGAAGCATCCCATACGGCATAGTCTTGCAGGGCACCTAAAGGTATGCTTCGCAAAGGTCGGGTGGGGGACTCACTTCGATGAAATAAGCACGGAATCCATGCCTGTAATCGGAGCGCCGCTGAGCAGCATTCCTTTCAGCACCCCTTGGGTGTCACCTAATTGAAACCCTGTGGACTGGATATTGAAGAGGCAGACCAGGTCCCGTAACGCGTCACCATTCACATCCTTCGGAGTGCTGCAGGAGGCGAGGCTCGTCTCATCCCCTGTCCGGCCAAAGGTGAGTAAGGTTGCAGCCACTTGACTGGGAGCGTCGAACGTGGGGCTGGATAGAATAGCGACCGGGATCTTCTCTTTGGAACGACGGTTGATGCTGTTGGGAAGACTTCCCGGCTTGATATCGATGTCGACTCGCTGCGCTGTAGAGGATTCGACGGAAAGCACAGGGGAACCCGGGAGGCCTTCAAGGCGCATTACCCCAAAGTTCGAAGTATTTGGCGGGTCTTCCCGAACGGTGAATCCAGCAAAAGTCCGGCCATTTTCCACAAGCTCGGCCACGAAGGGAGTGACATCGATATTCAAAGTTTGGGTACCGCCGGGACCCACGCTGGCGGTGGCGACCCGTCCATTGAGAGCAAAGTCGCTGAGCTGCACACTCCCGTCGCCCGCATAACCATGCACTTCGATCGCGCGCGTTCCTTCAAAATTTGATAGCAGCAGGGTTAATCTGGCCGAGGTAATAACAGACCCGGGTGGAAAGCTGGACAGACTGAATTCAAAAGCCGTCCGGAAACTGGTGAATCCATTGTTGTTTACTGAGCCCAGATTGAGCGTGGTAAAGGAATCGAAAACCCCATCCTGGGGACCGTTGTCGACGCCCGTTGCAGCACTGACAAAATTCAGGCTGTTCCCATCGGCCTGTGCTGGAGTGGCCAGCAGGAGCACCCCTATAAGGATCGCCGAAATGCAGAAATAGCGTTTCATTGCCGTCTCCTTCCCATTACAGAACGTTCGCCTGGATATGGGGAGCGTGCCTGGAGTGGATTTCATGCCACCCCCATTCAGGCAGGCTCGTTCGATGATCAGTGTGGATGAACAGAATTGTACATCTTTAAGAATCTAAATTCATCAATAAGTAACCTTTTCTCATGTGCAAAACTAAATTTAGCCGAGCGCCTAACATCTGAATCAGTATGTCATTCTCCCCAAGGCCGTTTCGCCCTCGCGCAGCATCCCTGTGGGGCGACGGGCTCACGGCCCGAACGGGGACACCGCTTTGGGACGGTGTGACCGAGTGACGCCTCGCGCTGATATCCTACCCGCAGGGTAGTGGAGATTGGGCAGGGGTTCACAACTCGCAGGTTGTGGGACGTCCCGACCGAAAACGACGCCTACATCCGAATTTGACCAACGATATATAAAACCAAAAGTCCACCAGATTCGTATTAGTTAATAGACTCTATCGGAAATAAGGTGACAGTCACTTTAACCAGTAATTTTCTCGGGAAAATTCATCCGAAGTGACTGTCACCTGTTATAACCAATAATGTCTAATATAGGAACTCCCGATCATCGAGCAAGGGGTTATCTTCGAGAGCTTCCGATACATTTCCATTGAAGGCGCGTAGAGGACTGGACATTAATTCTCTTAAGAGCGCCTGCCCGATACCACATCGCCGTGAGCAATTGAATCTTTATTTGGAATGCTGTCAATTGAAAGGCAGAGAAAGGCTCCGAGAGAATGAAGAAAGAATCTCATTCCAGGCATTTCCTGTACCTGGCGGTGATGATTGCAATGTTGATCGCATCGATCACGCCCGCTACGGTGACTGCCCAACCGACCCAGGCCCTCACCGAGGACTGGCGTAACGAGGACTTTAATTTTTCCTCACGGATGATGGATACAGACCGGGACGATAATATCTATGTCCTCGGCGATACGGCTGCTGGCAATTTTCTCGTCATAAAGAAGTTCAGCCCTGGCGGCGCTTTGCTCTGGCAAACCACGTATGATCCCGCCGAACGGCTGCGCGGGGTCTGGATCGCAGTCGACTCCAACGGTAATCCTGTCGTGGTGGCCACCATTGTTACCGGCAGCTACGCCAACCCTGCTGGATGGCTCACCGTCAAATATGACACAAATGGAAACCCGTTGTGGGCAGGCAGTCTGCCAGGTGGATTCAACGATGTCCGCCGGGTGGCGATCGATGCAAATAACAACATCCATGTGGCGGGACGAATGTGGCTGCCGAATTCCAGCGGTAATACCACGCTTGACTCGGTGCTGATCAAATATGACCCGGCTGGAACCAGGTTATGGACAGCAGTATTCGACAACAATTCCGCGATCGATGAACCCTTCTCGCTGGTCATCTCAGCCGATAGCACTCGCATCGGTGTGGCTGGCATCAGCGGAAATGCGTTCATGGCCCTGATGTATGATCCAAATGGCAGCCTGCTCTGGTCGCGCACTAACGCCAATGCAGGGCCGGCCAATGACCTGGCGTTTGGGCCTGGAAACGTCAGCTATTTTGCTACCAGTACTTATTTTCCCCAGGATCCGAATCCTAACCAGATGGCGATCAGAAAGTTCGACGCCGCAGGGAACCAGCTCTGGCTCAACAGCTATGGCGTGGGCGATCGAACTCTGCGGGTGCGCGTGGACGGGCAGGGCAATGTCGTCGCAACCGGCGTTGACTATGTTGGCTATTCGGATTGGATGACGATCAAGACGGATTCCAATGGTACCCTGCTCTGGTCACGCAGATATGATGGCGGCAGGAATAATGATGAGATCCCCAGCATGCTCGTCCTCGACAGCTCGGGGGCAGTCTACGTCACTGGCACAGGTGGACCGAATCCGAGCACAGGAACTGTTTCCTATCTCAAGGGCGTGATCGTTAAGTACAATGCAGCAGGGTCGCCTCAATGGGCAGTATGGGACCCGTATGCCAACGGTCTCGCCATTCGTCCTGGGGCCGGGAATACGCTGGCGAGTCTGGGGTTCGGCTATCTGGTGGTCACGCACTACACTCAGACCGGCCTGCCGGATGTGCTCCCCGCCTCGCCGACAAATCTCAGCGGTTTGGTTGGTTCTACTGGCGGCCCTTTTGTCAACCTGTATTTTACAGACAATGCCAGCAATGAATTCTGGGTGGACGTCGAACGCTGCACAGGGGCTGGATGCACCAACTTCGCCAGGGTCGGTCAGACCCTGGGCGAGAATGCGACGGGGTTCAAGGACACGACTGTTGCGCAGGGTGTCACATATACCTATCGGGTGCGGGCTGTGGGTTTCATGGGTCTCTCAGGGTACTCCAATACTGTGCAAGTCTCCCTGGCCTCACCCAGCCTGCCCACTGCGCCAGGCAACCTTACGGCAGCCATGAATGGCGTAAATGTGGTTTTGAACTGGCAGGACAATTCAACCAATGAGATCGATTTTTATGTGGAACGTTGTCAGGGAGTGAACTGTACCAACTTTATCGGCCTGGGGACAAGCGGTGGCGCCAACATCGCTACCTGGACGGATTACAACGCCTCGGCAGGACAAAGTTACTCCTACCGGGTGCGTGCCTGGAACTCAGACGGCTTTTCCAATTACTCCAACACCGCGACGATCATCACGCCGGGTGGGACTCCCGCCACACCTCCCGCTCCCAGCAGTCTGGCTGCCCAGACTTTTTCCCACAGCCAGATCCACTTGACATGGACAAATAACACAAGCAACCAGGATGGCGTAATCATCGAGAGGTGCAGGGGCGCGAACTGTAACAACTTTTCACAGATCGCAATCGTGAGCGGCGCTTCTTATACAGACACGGGTCTTTTAGCAAACACAACCTATCGATATCGGGTGCGCGCTTACAACTCGGCCGGGAACTCACCGTACTCCAATGTTGCCAGCGCCAAGACCTTGAGGAGGTAATTGCATCTCTTAACTCGCGCAGATATCATGCCCGAAGGGTACAACGTACCCGCAGGGTAGCGGAGGGATCATATCCCGCAGACGAAGCGCGGTTTGACCCCTCTCGCGTCGAGCGGAGTGCGCAGCACACAGACGAGACGCAGGTTAGGTGGTTTACACCTCTAACCGCGCTGAGCGGAGCCGCCCCGCGAAGGGCAGCGGGATCTGCGACAGGAGCAGACGAAGCGTGGTTACAACAATGGGGAAGCCAGGCGGGCAGTGGAGTTCAGCAGGCGGCGCCAGAGCGGCGAGTCCTGGTACACCTCCAGGCTGAATTCTTCGCAGTCTTTCAGGTCATTCTCGAAAGCAGCCGCCAGTTCGTCCGCCATTTCCTTATCATACAGGACAGCCATCGCTTCGTAATTGAGGGAGAAACTGCGGATGTCAAAGTTGGCTGTACCGATGGCGCAGACCTGGGAGTCAACGTTGATCGTCTTGCTGTGGAAATATCCCTTACTGTACAGATAGACCTTCGCCCCCGAGCGCACAACATCTGCCAGATAGGTGAACGTGGCGCGGTGAGCCAGCTCGAGTATCGTACCGTGCTTGGACACCATGATCTGCACCTGAACTCCCGACAGGGCGGCAGCCTTGATCGCTTCGAGCAGGCTTTCATCCGGAACAAAAAAGGGCGATGTGATCTGGACCTTCCTTTCGGCAGTCATGATCATAAAGAAATATAGCTGCTGCATGGCTTTCCACTGCGAGTCAGGTCCGCCCAGTGTAATCTGCACGGGAGTGATCGGCAGCCGGCTGATATCCACTTTGGGGAAGTAGGTCTCGGCATCGAATTTTTCCCCGGTCGTGTTATACCAGCTCACAGCAAAGGAGGCCTGGAGCGCCAGCGCGGCTTCGCCCACGATCCTCAGATGGGTATCGTGCCAGTATCCCAGGGGGTTGCCGCCGGGCAGTTGTTCCTTGTCCAGGTTCAATCCGCCGATGTACCCAATCTTTCCATCGATCACAACGATCTTTCGATGGCAGCGGTAATTGGAGGAATGCAGACGGCCAATCTTCTTGTATACCTTGTAGGGAAGCAGTTGTACGCCAGCCTTCCGCAGATCTTCCAGATATTGTTTGCTGACATTCAGGCCGGAGGCATCCGCAAGGGCGTGCACTTTGACACCCGCCTTTGCCCGCTCGATCAAAGCGTCCCTGAGCTGTACGGTAAATTCGTCTTCCGACCAGATGTAATACAGGAGGTGGATGGACGATTTTGCATTGCGGACATCCTCCAGTAAACGTGGGTATTTTTCCGTGACGTCGTGCAGGATCTCCACCCGGTTGTATATCGTCAACAACGAAGGCGAGTTATGCGTTACAAGGGATAATAATTTTCGACGATACGACTCGGGTTTTTCACGCCTGATGATTTCAGTATACTCATCCTGAACAGCCCGCAGCGGCTGGATCACCTGTCCGTAGAGTGAAGATAAGCCTCCGACACGCGCCAGCTTATTCTCATTACTGAAGGCTTTGTAGTTGCGTCCGAAAAAGATATAAACGAGAAATCCCAGGATTGGAAATACCACCATCAAAAACAACCAGGCAAAGGTCGATTGTGGCGCACGATTGTCAAGCAGGATGACTCCCACCACAATACAAATATAGATGGCGATCAACACGCTGAGAATTTGTTGAAGTGTCAGGGTGATAGAAAAAATATCCACTGGTTGGTTCCTTCTGCTGCCAGGGTCTATGGCAGATCCAGGGTATTCGTCAGGTGCAGGATCATTATACTGTGAAGAGGCGTTCAGGAAGACAAAGTGGTTTTCCAGGAATTGCCGTGAGGCTCGGCTGGATCGCCAGGTCCTCCCAAACGATACCACCCTGGGCAATTTTGGATTTTCTTTCAGGCTTTCTCAACGCCCATGGCTCCGCTCAGCGCGGGGCAATGCCGCGTCGAGCGGAGTGTGTAGCACGCAGACGAGACGCGGGTTACAAGATTTGCACACGTCAGTGCGCTCCCCAGCACCCCGTTCGGGCTGCACTGGAAGTACACCCAGTACCTTCGGCGAGCCCGATCCTGGTGACCGGTGTCATGCTGGTCATCCTCTTTGGTCCCCAGGAGGCACTGGGCGCCTGGTTGAAAGAGAGGTTCGATCTCTCGATCATCTTTGCCCCGCCAGGAATCATCCTGGCGCTGCTGTTCCTGACCATGCCATTTGTCGTCCGTTCAGTCCAGCCGGTGCTCATGGAGCTCGATCGCGCCCAGGAACATGCGGCCACTACCCTGGGTGCGGGAGGCTGGATGATCTTCCGGCGCATCATCCTGCCGCCTCTCACGCTGCCCATACTCACCGGCGCATTGCTCTGTTTTGCCCGCGCCATTGGAGAGTTTGGCTCGATTGTGATCGTCGCAGGGAATATTCCCTTCCAATCGCAAACGGCAGCGGTGTACGTGTTTGGTGAAGTCGAATCGGAAAATCGCCTGGGTGCCAGCGCGGTATCCATGGTCATGATCGCAGTTGCCCTGACGATGCTGCTGCTTGCAAACTATCTGCGCCTGCGCTCGAACAGGGAGTCTGCATGACGGTAACGACTTCTTCTACTTCCTATCAGAAGGTACAAAAGCCGCGGATGGCATGGATCGACAAGGTCAAATCGAAGTGGACGAGCTGGCTCTTGATCGCGCTTGTGATTGGTTATGTTGGATTCCTGATCCTGACGCCGATCATCGCCCTGATCCGCGGAGCCCTCGAAAATGGGATCGGAGCGAGTCTATCTTCGCTGAACCAGGCGGAGATCGCGGCAGCCTTTTGGAATACCCTGTGGATCGGCCTGGTCGTGGTCGCCATCCATGCCGTCTTTGGGACGATCACTGCCTGGGTATTTGTGCGTGACCGTTTCCCGGGGCGTGATCTGCTCAATGCATTAGTAGACATGCCCTTTGCCATCTCCCCTGTGGTCGCCGGCTACATGCTGCTGCTGCTCTTCGGGCGCAATGGCACGCTGGCCCCAATCCTTGAACCGCCTGGCATTCAAGTTGCATTCGCCCTGCCCGGCATGGTCCTGGCAACCCTGTTCGTGACGATGCCGTTCATGATACGCGAGCTCATCCCTGTGCTGGAGTCTTTTGATGTGGAACAGGAGAAAGCGGCCGGCACACTGGGAGCGACGGGCTGGCAGACATTCTGGCGGATCACACTCCCTGCTCTGCGCTGGGGTTTGATCTATGGAATCACGCTGACGTTTGCACGGGCTCTGGGTGAATTTGGGGCGGTGCTGGTCATCGGCGGAGGAGTCCAGGGGCACACGGAGACTGCCACTCTCTTTATTTATCGTGCTCTGGATGAACGGCAGTATATTGCAGCCTACAGCGCCGCTTTGCTGCTTGGATTGTTTTCCCTGTTATGGGTCCTCGGATCGGACTGGCTGCGCAGGAGGGAGCATTGAGGCTGGCAGGGACCGCATCCCCTACTTATTCTTTTTAGATTTTTCCTTCAGCGCGCGGCGGATGCGCACCCAGGCTGACCTGGTGCGGTCTGCATCACTGACGTTTACTTCGCGGCGGCTGTAGCGCGCTTCCACAAAAGACTTAGTCATTGAATCGATATCTTCTGCTTGCGAGGGCAGCGCTTCCTCCAAAGTGACTGCATACTCGGCAGGCGTCTGGGAGGGATTGCGAGGTATGCCCTGCTCGCCGCCGCGTCGGACCATAGTGAGATAGAAGAAGTAAATCCGCCGCCGCGCGTCGAGCGACCCCAGGCTGATCAAGCCCAGGCGGGGAAAGACTCGGTTCCCCTCCAGACGGGTCACGACCTTCCGCCAGCCCTCTCCCACCGCCTGAACCAGGCTGCCGCCCGCCCGATCGGCAGTCGTATACAGCCACTGCCAGGCAAGCTTCAGCCAGT
>DATFET010000094.1:0-18191 GCA_035250835.1 Anaerolineales bacterium | reverse complement strand
GCGATCATCGCCGCCGTCCAGCGGGCGACCTCCCCGTCGGTCATGCCATTGAGCAGGATCGCCATGGCGAACGCGGATGTCTGGTAATCGGGGATGTCACCATTCGTAAAGCCGCGCACAAAGAACTCGATCTCTTCGAGAGTCAACTCGTGCCTGTCACGTTTTTTGATAATGATGTCTACCGCACGCATGGGGTCTCCTTGTGCATTGGTTTTCCGATAAGTTTTGCGAAGGTTATCCTTTATAAACCTTCGCAAGGCTTTGATATCAGAAACTTTTATTTATTTTATCCCACTTGGAGACAATATAAGAGAAAAGTTACGCTGTAAGAACAACCTGAACGAACTAAATCTTCACCAGCTTATATCCGTCTTTCGAGTCCTGTACCAGCCATCCCAGTGCAGCGATTTCTGCTCGCAACTGATCCGACACTTCCCATTGTTTGTTCATGCGCGCCTGCAAACGCTTCTCTGCCAGCGCGATGATCTCATCGGACGGCATTTCTTCCAGAGGAGGCGCGTTGCAGACCAACTCCCAAACATGCTCTGGGATATCCTTCTCAATCGGCGTTGGAACCCGAACATCCCCCAAATTTCTTAAGTCGAACGTTGAACCTGAGGGATACATCTCAGGCATTGGATCGCAATCCCTCACAAGGGAGATGGAGCTTACCCCGCTCACTTCACACGTTCCTTTATTGAAATCGAGAACAATCCCGGTGTGCTCATCCAATCCGACGGTTGTATTCTCATCGGGGACGAGCCTGCACCATTCTGCAAAACGATCCATGCCGACAAAGCAGCGACTGGTATCCAGGTCGATTCCGCCGTCGGCATTGTTCCAGTGCGGAATAAATGAAATATGCAGCCCGAAATCGGCGAACAGGTTGAGGCCATCCACCACATGCATATCCTGTCCCACCTTGTAGACTTCGTAGACGGGCAGCGCGTGAGCGCCGATTGAGATCGTCGCCGCAGAGGCAAACACCAGCGTCGCGCCGAGGCGGTGGCGGGCACGGATCACATCCCAGGCGAGCGAATCTTTCAATTGACGGATCGCATACGTTGGGCTGCCCGGACCCATAAAGATCATATTGGCATACAGAAGGGGTTTGAGAATTTCAGGATCATCCGGGCTGAAGGAAGACTCCTTCCTGCGAGCCGGGATGACATCCACAACCGGCTTGTAGTTTTGTAATCGCGAAGACATGAACTCGCCCACGCGTCCGACCACCTGAGCGGAATTCAACTCAAAGCCCGCAGGCGTCTCCATCAATGCGATGCGGAGCGGTCCCTGTAGATCACGCACCAGCGATTCAAAAATGCGACCTCCCGCCAGAGAGGTTTCACCTGAGCCCAGGAATGCTACGTTGCCGAGTGCCATGTCAGTTGGATGATTTGTTCAATTCATCTATTACCTGCAGCAGCTCTTCATTGGATGGAATGTCCTGCATCGAAGCTCCATAATGAGCGTAACGGATATAGCCGTTCGCATCCACAATGCAGTTCAACGGCATGCGCCCCAGCTTGAAGAGATTGACTTCCTGCCTGTATTGCAGTGCAATCTTATGGTCGGGATCAGGCAATCCAATGAAAGGGATTTTCTCGTTGCGCCAGTATTGCCCGAAGGTCCTGCGCAGATTGGGTCCCACCGCGAGGATCTCCACGCCTCGGCTGGTAAATTTTTCATATTCATCCCGCAGGCGCGCCAACTGCGCGCGGCAGTGAGGTCACATAAAGCCGCGCAGGAATGCCAATACAACCGGCCGGCCGCGAAAATCAGATAAGCGGATACGATTTCCGTGAACATCCTCCAGCTCGAAATCAGGCGCCAGATCCCCAGGTGTGATCAGCTTGCTCAACAATTTATTTTCCCTTCCCAAAAAATTTATCTTCAGATCATCAGTTAAAAATTAGTCCTTCAACCGCTATTCCCAGAACAACCATACTTCAGCAGCGATTTTGCTTTGTTCCAGATTTCATCGAACATCGCAGCGGTTAGCCTGCCTGTTTGCGTGTTCTGCTGGCTGGGATGATAGGAACACAAAATCCATGTTCCATTTTTCATCTGAAAGAGCGCGCCGTGACCGAATTTCCAGTCTGATTTCCGGATGGCATAGATCCGCAGTATTCTCTCAAAAGCGATCCTGCCTAAACATACGATACCTTGCGGCTTTAGGATTTCCAATTCGCGTTCCAGGTAAGGCTGACAGTTATCCAACTCCTGGGGACTGGGCTTGTTGGCAGGTGGAGCGCAGCGAGCAGATGCAGTCAGATATAAGTCTTTCAAAGTGAGACCATCGCCTCGATGCAAAGCCGTCGGCTGGTTCGCGAACCCGGCTCGGTACAACGCCGGGTACAAAAACGCTCCCGACGCGTCGCCTGTGAAGTTACGTCCCGTTCGGTTGGAGCCATGCGCGCCGGGGGCGAGGCCCACCGAAACGACCCGCGCCCTGGGGTCTCCAAAGCCCGGGACCGGTTTGCCCCAGTATTCCTGATCGATATACGCCTTGCGCCTGACGCGCGCCACCTCCTCGCGCCACGCAACCAGCCGCGGACATTTATAGCATTGGATGATCTCTTCATTCAATTTTTCAAGTTTGGCTTGATTTGTCATGGTCAAGTATTTGTTTTCGCCCGCAATTGTAATTGGATTTTCTGCTGAGGAATACATAAGGTTATAATCTTCGATAACAGATAAGGATAGTATGAAAATATTTTTGGGCAGCCTCTTCATATTGATTTTAATTTCATGTACAAGCAATGTTCCCCAATCTATTACAACGCCACAACCATCTGAAACACCAAAGGTTAATGCCATTGTTACAGCAAAAATATTAGATGTATCTAAAACTCCCTCTCCCACGAAATCACCGACAAATACACCGGTAAGTTTCCTATCCAGTTATACCTTTCCAGCATGGATGAGTAATCCTGAAACGAATATTTTAGCTGCGTTGATCACAAACGATCTTGAAAAGACGCGAAAAATATCATTTTTCAATGCTGATACCGGTGAAAATTATGAAATAGAGATGCCTCGAGATGTGAGCGGATATTTCTGGTATGACAGTTCAAACTTTGGTTTTCTTTCCAAAGACCTAACAACAGCGTACCGTATCAATCTACAAACAGGAAAGGTTTTTCCAGAAACAGTTTCCTCACAAGCTACACGATTTCTCAGTGGATTATATGAATACGATGATTACGAAAATAGCTATGGGGATACGGCAAACGCTTTGGAGATCATAAATGATACGAATTCAGGTGAAATGCTCTTTAGAAAAACGTGGTATGGTGAGTACGGCACGAAGTCCAAAAATGGAAGATACAGTGCAGAGTGGAGTGGAGTGGAGAGAATGGAACTGGAATATATGTAACTGACAACGAAACCGGCCAAATTATTTGGGAATCAGAACCTTTCCAAACTGGCTATTACGGGACACGGTTTGCATGGTCTCCCAAAGATGAGGGTCATTTGGTTTATCTCACGGGCAAGCTGGGAGAGTTTAGTGACTTTATCACAGAACCCATAACATTAACGATTGTGGATGTTACCACTGGGAACGTATTGGGAAGTTATGAGGGAAATTTCGGAATGGTCGAATGGTCGCCAGATGGAAATAAGCTTCTTTATGAAGACGCCTTGTCGAATTATAAGAATTATGGCGTTGCATTTACGGATGCCCCTTGTATACTGTTTCTAAATCTGGCAGAAAAGAGATGCTTGAGAGCTATTCCCCGTCTTGTTCCTGATGGGCATCAGTTGGTAACTACAGGGTCCTATGAATGGGCACCTGATAATCAAACTATCTTGTACGCTTATATTTATGAAACTCAAGGTAATTGGTTAGGAAAACTATGTATTTACAGTCTAGTAACTGGCTACATTAATTGTCCGGTTGAAAATTTGGAGGCAATAAACGGAATGACTATTGGAGCTCCAGATATTTCACCCGATCAGCAATTCATCCACTTTTGCTACTCTGCATCTTCCATGTTGAATGACTATGTAGATACTGGCTATGATGGACTAATTAGAGTAGATGGAACCGGCTTTTTCTCATGGGTTGGTGCCACTCATGATGGCGGACCTTTTGAAACTTGTTCCGTTGGCACACTTTGGCGTCCATCACCATAGACTCTACAGTATCAGCATCGCATCCCCGAACGAATACAAGCGATAGCCTTCCTGGATGGCTGTTCGATACGTTTCGAGAATTTGTTCCCGCCCCGCGAACGCGCTGACCAGCATCAACAGTGTGGATCTTGGCAAATGGAAGTTCGTGATCATCGCATCTACGATTTTGAATTCGTAACCAGGCAGGATGTATAGGTCTGTAGGGCCAATGAAAGAGGTTATTCGAGATTCGTTATTCGATATTCGCCTATGCTTGATTATCGACTTATCGAATATCACTGGTCGAATAGCAGATTCCAATGTCCGTACAGAGGTTGTACCCACGGCAACAATACGTCCGCCCGAACGCTTCGTTTCGTTGATCAAATCCGCGGTTTCCTTCGGTAGTTCACACCACTCCGTATGAATCTTATGTTCCTCGGGGTTAGACCTTGTCACAGGCGCAAAGGTATCCAGGCCGACATGCAGGGTGACATAGGCGATCTTGACTCCCCTGGTATGCAGTTGCTCCAGCAATCGCGGCGTAAAATGGAGTCCAGCCGTTGGCGCGGCAGCCGAGCCCGGCACGCGGGCATAGACCGTTTGATAGCGTTCCGGGTCGCTCAATTTTTCGTGGATATAGGGCGGCAGGGGTACATTCCCCACACGGGAAAAATAGGGCTCGATGGGTTCCGAAAATTTGATGAGTCGTTCCGAACCATCCAGTAATTCAATGATTTCCGCCTGCGGTCCATCTTCAACAATCAAATTTTTGCCTGTACGCAAACCTTTTCCCCCGACCAGAGCCTCCCACGTCAAAGAATCGCGGCGGCGGAGAAGGAGCAATTCCACGCGCCCACCCGTTTCCTTGCGCGCATAGATGCGGGCCGGGATCACGCGGGTCTGGTTCAGGACCAGCAAATCCCCAGCGCGGAAATAGTCACCAATATCATGAAAGATACGATGCTCGAGGTTGCCTGTCTTGCGATGCAGCACCAGCAAACGCGAGGCATCACGCGGCTCAACGGGCGTCTGTGCAATGGAGGATTCTGGTAGGTTGTAGTCAAAGTCAGAGGTTTTCATAGATTGTAATAACGACTTCAGAAGATTAACAATTTAACCTTACATAATCTCGCGTCGAACGAAGTGGGCGTTCGCTGCCCTGCGGAGACTTTCGCGATTGTGGAAAGCCGTAGACGAGACGTTGCGTCGCTTGGGAACCTGCACTTCGTCTGCGCTCCGCTCAGCGCGAGTTTCTTATGTTAGAATAATTTGTAAATTTACAACAGTCGTTGCATATCCCAATCATTTCCGTAATCTAAAGTCGCTACTACGAATTGAACATTATTTGTTGAGAAACCTGATGATCACATTCGAAATAATGGTCAGAATGATTGAAACCAGCAGACAGCTCATGAATGGGAAATAGAACGTGACGTTCTCCCCCTCCATCTTGATATCACCGGGCAATTGTCCAAAGGGGATCCCCAGCCTTGCAAAGATATAGGCTCCCACTCCGATCAGGATCATGATGATCCCACCGATCACAAAAAAACGAGCGAAATTTTCCATAATAGCAGTTCAAGGTTTAGGGTTCACACCTTAAACCTAACAACTTTTAAATATTACAAAAGCCTCTGCTGTCCTTCGACCGTATACGGCAGCTTGAGATGCTCATAGGCCGAGCGGGTGGCGACGCGTCCCTGCGGTGTGCGATCTAAAAATCCGAGCTGGAGTAGATATGGCTCAACCACGTCCATGATCGTATCCTGTTCCTCGCTGATGGATGCGGCGATCGTGTTCAAGCCGACGGGTCCGCCGTTGTATTTTTCGATGATCGTCCGCAGCACGCGGCGGTCCACTTCATCGAGTCCCAGCGGATCGACCTGCAGCAGGTCCAGAGCTTCCCTGGCTACATCCTGGGTAACCCGTCCATCGGCGCGGACCTGGGCATAGTCGCGGACTCGCCGCAGAAGGCGGAGGGCCACGCGCGGGGTCCCGCGGGCGCGGCGTCCGATCTCCTCCACGCCGCTAGGCTCCACTTCCACTTTCAACATATCTGCTGCCCTCTGGACGATGGACTTCATCGCCTCCAGGTCGTAGTAATCCAAACGATAGACCGCGCCAAATCTTGCACGCAGAGGTGCTGTGACCAGCGCCAGGCGCGTCGTCGCGCCGACCACCGTAAAGCGCGGCAGCTTCAACCGTATAGACCGTGCCGAAGGTCCCTTGCCGATCACAATATCCAGGGCGAAATCCTCCATGGCGGGATAGAGCACCTCTTCCACGGCTCGCCCGAGGCGGTGGACTTCGTCAATGAAGAGCACATCCCCGGCGCGCAGGTTGGTGAGGATGGCAGCCAGGTCGCCTGCCCGCTCGATGGCAGGTCCCGCTGTCACTTTGACATTGACCCCCATTTCATTGGCAACCACATGGGCAAGCGTGGTCTTCCCCAGGCCGGGCGGACCATAAAACAGAACGTGATCCAGGGCCTCGCCGCGCTGACGGGCTGCAGCAATCAGGATGGCAAGATTCTCCTTGACCTGGTCCTGCCCGATCAGGTCCCTCAGTTTTTGCGGGCGCAGGGCGTGATCGACACGGTCGTCGGGCTTGGGTTCGGGATCCAGCGAGCGTGCCCGCCCTGAGCCTGACAATGGGTTTTCATTAGACATGACAGGGATTATAAAGGCTTGCCTTGAGTTTGTCGAAGGGACGAAGGAAAAGAAAATCTTTTTATGAGGTTTTTCGAATAAAAAGACTTTAAAATCATTCTGGGATGACCTTGTTTGGTCATCCCAGAATGAATCTCTTCGGCAGTCTGGCAGTCCTGGTCATCCGACTTTAGACCCATAACTTTGCGTCCACAGGTTTCCCTGTGTTTGCCTTTCGGTTAGCCGGTCGATCCGACCAATTGTAACTTGCTCGAAATTGGCTTTAGACACCTGGCTTTGCGTCGCCGCTTTTATGCGGTTTTGCCATTATCGGCGGTCTGGCGATCATGGTCACGCCATAGCGTGACTGTAGACCCATGACTTTGCGTCGCTGAGTTTCCTCAGGTTTGCTTTTTATCGGAGGAATTTCATTGTCGCGCAAAAATTTTTTCGAGTCAATAGGTTTCGGAACCAAAAATAACTTTCTAATATATAGCTTAATTTTCCAGTGGCTCAAAGACCACTTCCACCGTCATGCCCCATCTGGCACGCGGATCGACCTCGTCTGCCTGAATGCGGACTGTATAAATCACGTCGCCGCTTTGGGTGTAGGACGCCTGACTGATCTCAGACACCACACCGGTCATTTTGGCATCGGGCAGTGCATCCGCAGTGAAAGTGACTGCCTGACCCTCCTGAACGTTTATAACTTCAAGTTCAGTCACATCCGAGGTTTCGACGTTCCATGAACTGGTATCAGCAATCTTGACCACCCACGTTTGCGGACCGACCTGCTCGCCCTCAGTGACGTTAATGTCCATCACAAAGCCATCAAACGGAGCAGTAATTGCATAAGCAGCAACTCCTGCCTGTGCCGCGTCGAGCCGCGCCTGGAGGAGCGCCAATTGATCTGTATCGGGCCCATCCTTCATCCGCTCTGCGGCGCGCTGGGCAGCTTCGAGCTGGGCAAGCTTGAGGTCCATGTCCTCTTTCGCATCGGCAATGCTCTCATCATCGCCCTTTTCCACTTTCCTGGTTTTGATTTCCGGAATTCGCTTGATGCCGAACGGGGTCACTTTGCGAATGTAAACAAGCTCATCATATTCATACGGCTCGAAAAGCGACTCGTAATAGTCCACGGCTTTGTCGTAGGCTTCCTGGGCTTCATCCACGGCAACCAGGGATTGGGCGCGCCTCTCATCTGCAGAGTCCTGAAGCTCCTTGAGCGCCTGCTGGGCGCTGGCGAGTTCAAGCTGGGCAGCCGCGTAAGCGGCATCCGAACTGCCACCCAGACGGGCCAGCACATCCCCTTCCTTGACCTGATCGCCGGTCTCCACCGAGACTTCCGCTACGGTACCGACACCCTGGAAGCTCAGTGTCGTGTCCCGGACGGGTTCAAGATGTCCCTCAGCAATCACTCCCTCGATGAGATTGCTGCCGGTATTGGTGGACATCACGTTATCTTCTGCTGTTGGAGTTTGTTGACCTGTACAGCCGATCAATACAAGAACAGCCAATATCGTGAGGATGATCATGGAGTATATGGATTTTTTCATTGTAGATTCCTTTATGAGCTTTTCCCGGTTTGGAGGGTTATTCAAAATTGAAATTATTCATATGCCAGCACCTCACGGATCGTGAGGCGAGCTGCATTGCGCGCCGGCAGAATACTTGCAGCCATGGATAAGATCAAAACAAGAGCAAGCCAGATGGCATAACCCATATATGTAAACACAGTGTCAATCGGGGATTGAAAAATCGCCAGGCTGACAATGGTCGATAACAAATACGTGAATGGGATGGAGAGAAGAACGGCCAGAGCAAATGAGATCATCCCGATCACGACACCCTCAGCAATCACCGTTCGCATGACGGCACGGTCGTCCGCGCCAATAGCACGCATAATCCCGATCTCCCGCGTCCGTTCGAGGACATTCATACCCATCGTACCTGTCAGCCCCATGGAGCCGACGACCGCGGTCAATATCGCCATGACCAACAAAAACACGACCAGGATGTCGAGGCTTTCGACAGCTGAATCCAGAGAGGCGCGACCTGCCTGGGCGATGCGCACCTTATAGCCCAGATCGCGGAAGTATTTATCCAGTTCTTCGGCTTTTGCGTCCTGATAAGAGCGGCTGTGACTGGCTGTCACTATTCTGTAAGATACAGAGCGATTGGCGAGGTTGTTCACCTGGGAAATGTATTCGTAAGGAGCATAACCCAGGATCCCTTCACGGTCGATAAACTTATAGATACCGATGACCTCCCAGGTTTCATCACGTCCCGCAATCTTAAGAGTTATTGTATCCCCGGGCTCCAGGCTGGGATAATATTGTTTTGCTCCCTCGCTGATCGCCAATTTACGAACATCACCGGGCTGGATCCAGCGGCCTTCCAGCAGGATAGGTTCAACCAGCGTGCTTTCCGCCGGCGGACCGAAGATATTGATGTTCTCAAGCACATTGCCATTTTCATCCAGCATGTCGCCGCTCAGGAACTGCCAGCCCTCCACATACTCAATGCCTTCCACTTCACTTACTTTTTGTTGGATCTCTTTCAGCCGATAAGGCTGATCGAAGTCGAGCGACACATCGGCGACAAAATACTTTCCAATCTGCCCAATGTAATCGTGAAGCGTCACGCGTACATTGAAGACCGCGACGAAGATCGCTCCCCCCATCGTCAATGTGAACAATGTCAGTGCAAGGCGACTCTTTTTGCGGAAGGTATTCCTGAGGGAGATTACAAATGGACGCGGAATATGGAAACCGCGCTTCGACATGAAATGGTTCAACCTGACCTGCATCCGGTCAATCCAGGAAATGTGTTTTTCGTCCCCACTCTCAGATTGTTTCTGTTCTTCGGCCATGTTGCCGCTGAGTGCCCGCAGTACAGTAATGCGTGATCCATTGAACACGGGCATGAGACCGGCAATCAGAGGAATCAGCAGTCCGACCAAAATCTGGATGCCGAAAGCAACCGGCACAATACGATAGCCAAGAAGGCTGAAATTTAATTGACTCGAAATAAAGAGCGATAATGCATACGCGCCCTGTCCACCCAGCGGGACCGCGATCAGCAAGGCCAAAATGGCGAATGCCATGATCAGGGTGAAGTACATCAGGAAAACCTGTCTTCTCTGCCCGCCGACCAGCTTGATCACACCGATATGCCGCAAGTGCTGGTTGAGAAGTGCATTTAACGTGTTGGCGATCAAAGAACCCGACAAGAACACGATCAGGATTCCCAAAGCCAGCAGGATGCCCAGAATGGCGTTGATCGTATCAGCCAGGGGATGTTTATGAGTTTCGGCAAATCGTGAACGAATGATGCTGTGATCATTCTTTTCCAACTTCTCTTTTAATTCGCCGCCGACGTCGCGTATATGGGAAATGTCATCCCCATCCCCGGCAACCGTAACCAGGGCACGGTTAAATCGTCTCGGCTGTCCAAGGTAAGGAAGCGTATCCATGCTGATGTACCCGGATGGGGATGCAAGAAAATCACCTGCTCCCGCAGCCGTATCCTGGACGATGCCCACCACTGGAAGGATCTTGGTGGACCCATCGGGGAGCTGAAATTCCAGGAGGCCACCCTTGTTCACGGCGAGGTGCTCGAGCGCATCCTGCTCCAGCAGGACTTCGCGTTTCCCAGGCACCCTCGCACCTTCGATGGGAGTGAGCAGGTTGATCGTGTTCTCCTCGAAATCCTGGAAGGCGATCATGTCCAGGGTGGTCCACGTCTCGGTGCCAGGCACGCGGACCCGCATATTAAAAACATTCCGAGCTTCCGCCTCCCCCACTCCCTTTTCATTGCGGATCGATTCGAGCACCTTCTCGTCGAAATTCGTCATCCTGAGTTCGATGTTAGCAGGTGACTGGGCAGCATACGAGACGCTCATATCATTCGCAATGATCTGATAGGTGCCCGCGATCACCCCAATGGAAAACACACCTACTGCGATCGAGAAAACGACCAGCAGCGTGCGTCCCTTGTTATCATAGAGATCGTGAAGTACTTTTTGCCAACGAGGTTTCATGTCAATTAAGTTATTCGAAAAAAATTACGGAATAGTGATTCTGTATTCTGCGGAACGATGCTCTTCCAAACGCTGCTGGGCGATCTTTCCAAGCGCCTCAGCGGTGATGGGAGATTGTTCGATGACTCGCAGAAGATCGTCATGGCGCAATACCAGCAATTCCACGGGTCCCTTTGAACCCGCGCGGACATCGGCTATGGATTGACCACCGCGCATTAATTCGATCTCACCAAAGAATTTGCCGGGCATTAAATTTGAGATCACAATTTCCCGGTTCTGTCTGTCCTGCAGGATTACTTCCACTTCGCCTCTTTGGACCATGAAGAAATTTTCAACAGGCTGATTGCGTGGAATGATGATCTCGTTTGCTGAGTAGACCCGCTGCTCAGCGAGGCGGGTAAACTCCATCAAGTGACGATGATCCAGCCACGGCAGGGAACGCGCTACCGTCTCATTGACCAGCTCGCCATCGACGATTGTGATATTGCGTTTCGTCCGCGAGGTCAGAGAGGGATCGTGTGTGACCATTACAACTGTCTTGCCGCTGGCAGTCAATTGCTGGAATAAGTCGATGATCGTGTTGGCCGATTTTGTATCCAGGTTCCCGGTCGGCTCATCCGCGACCAGGAGCGGCGGATCACATGCCAGAGCTCGTGCGATAGCAGCCAGCTGCTGCTGCCCGGTCGAAACTGATACAGGTAATTTATTGGCAAGTTTTTCCAGGCCCACCAGGGTGAGCAATTCCATGGCTCGCCCAGGACGTTCATCGAAATCGTACATATCGGCAAAATCCATGGCGAGCATAACGTTCTCGAGCAGGGTCAGCATCGGCAGCAATTGGAAGAATTGAAAAACGATTCCCAAATTTCGGCCGCGCCATCTCGAGCGCTGACTCTCCGTCACACCTGTGTAAATATCGATGCCGCCGATGATCATCTGTCCACGGGTTGGGTGATCGATCCCTGTGATCATATTAAGCAGTGTGGATTTTCCACTCCCCGATTTGCCGACGATGGAGACAAACTCGCCGCGATAGATCGTCAGGTCGATGCCTTTGAGAACGGTGAATTCGCCGGCTGCGTTCTTGAACGTCTTGACGATGCGATGCATCTCGATCATCGGCTCCGGGGAGGCGAGGGCAGTTTTAGCGGTAACAGCCTCTGGCTTGGGAGGAAGCGATTGTACGGTCATTTCTCCCCGCTCCCATTCGCCCTGGCGCCGGATTCGGTTGTCGACTCAAGTTCTCCGTCCACAATCCGAAGCGTGCATGAAAAACGGGACTTTAGCGACTCATCATGGGTGACCATGACGATGGTCTTTCCCTGCTCTGTGACAAGCTGTTCGAACACGTCAAAGATATGATCGGCTGTGACCGAATCCAGGCTGCCTGTAGGTTCGTCCGCGATCAGGATCTGCGGATCGTTCGCAAGAGCACGCGCAATTGCAACGCGCTGCTGCTGTCCACCGGAAATTTGCGTGGGGAGTTTATCTGCATGGTCCTCGATCTCGACAAGGCGGAGTAATTCGAGAGCACGCTGCCGCGATCTTTTTGGGCTGAAGCTTCCGCATAAATCCATCGGCAGCATAATGTTCTCTGCCAGAGTGAGCATGGGCAGAAGCTGGAATGACTGGTAGATAACACCCAGGTTGTGCCCCCGCCAGGATGCTATTGCATCTTCACTCATTTTGTGAATGGAAATGGAAGATCCATCCGTGTTGACAATCACCTCACCGGACGTGAGATGATCCACGCCGGTGACCATGTTCAGCAGCGTGGATTTTCCTGCGCCAGATTTACCAACAATCCCTACGAATTCACCCGCACCGATCTGCATGTTAATCCACTTGAGGGCAGTAAAGTCACCCGCCGCGGTGGAATACACTTTCACGACGTCTTGCATTTGAATGATGGGTGGGTTGGATGACTTGGAGTTCATAAATAGATTAACGGATTGCACAGTAACAGTGAGGTTGTTCCGCTGCTAAAAAAGGCATACAAAAACGGTCGCCTGGGCAACCGTTTCTCTGCCGTGCCGTACAATATTCATTGTAATCCCGTCCCTGATTTGTGAGAATTATCCTTAGCTTCCATTAATCGATTTATATAAAAGATTAACAGTCATCATTGCCGACACCGACCACCTGTGCGGGATCTGCGGCAACCGCCCGTGGGTCTGGAGAGCTTCACCCGCGGCGAGAACCCGATCTTCATAGATGTCTACGACCAGTCTGTTTCCGGGCGCGGTCTGATCTTCACCCCCACCGGCAACGAAGTTGATATCCGTGCCAATCTGGGCTATACCCGCAATTATGCCAACCGCCTGAATCTCAAGAACATGACCCCTCAGCCTGCCATCTGCTCCACAGGCTATTGTCTGGCAGGCAATTCCGAATATCTTGCCTATCTCTCCAATGCAGGCTCTATCCCCATCAACCTGACTTCGACCCGGGCACATTAGCAGTCGAGTGGTTCAATCCGTCGAATGGAACAACTACCCCCGGCAGCACTGTAAATGGCGGAGCTAACAGAACCCTCACCGCTCCCCTCTTCGGCGATGCCATCGTCTATTTGTATTATGCGCCCCTCTATGTTGATACAGTCGGTGTATTCCGACCGGGCAACGGGCTCTGGTATCTGAAGAATATCCATACCTCGGGCTTTGCGGATATCGCCATGAATTATGGCCCGGGAGGAGATTATCCTGTGGTCGGCGACTGGGACGGAGATGGAGACGACACCATCGGAATCTATCGTCCCTCGAACGGTCAGTTTCTGCTCAGGAATAGCAACTCAGCCGGGTCAGAGAATGCGAGCTTCTACCTGGGCAATCGCGGCGACATAGGAATTGCCGGGGACTGGGATGGGGATGGGGATGATGACGGGATCGATACAATCGGCATCTACCGCTCATCCTAAACCTGGGCAACCCGGGCGACATGCCTATCGCCGGCAACTGGGATGCATTACCCTAGCAAAATCTTCGTCCAGCTTGGTTACATGCACCAATAGGCATGCTACGAAACGAGAGCGGGATTTCTGTCCGGCTCTTTCATTTTTCACCGAGACATATGAGATATACAACATACCGTCTCCGAAGTTATGTGCTAAAAATCATTACGCGGACTATAATAAATTCATCCTACACTGGAGGCCAACATGTCCAACGTCCATGCGTCCACCCATCCACTCGTCCAGCACAAACTTTCGCGCTTACGAGATATCAAGACCGAGCCTAAAAAATTCCGTGAGCTGGTACGTGAGATTTCTGCATTGCTTGCCTATGAAGCGACCGCTGATTTAGCCGTCACATCTCGTGATCTGGAAACCCCACTCGACAGAATGACCGGTGCAGAACTGCAGGAAAAGATCGGACTGGTCCCCATCCTGCGCGCCGGACTCGGGATGGTTGAAGGAGTATGGGGCCTGATGCCCAGCGCGGAGGTCTGGCATATCGGTTTATATCGTGATGAACATACTCTGCGCCCTGTGGAATATTACAATAAACTTCCGCTCGAGCCGCGCGTATCAGTATGCCTGATCCTGGATCCCATGCTTGCCACCGGCGGCTCAGCTACGGCAACAGCAAATGTCCTGAAAAAGTGGGGCGTGAGGAGGATCAAATTTGTTGGGCTGATCGCTGCACCCGAAGGCATCAAAGCCATGCAAACACAACATCCTGATATTCCAATCTATGTCGCGGCGATAGACGACCATTTGAATGACCGGGCGTACATCGTGCCCGGCCTCGGCGACGCGGGAGACCGTCAGTTTGGGACAGGTTGACCAGTGATCAGTAGAAAGTAAAGGAGTGAAGCATGCAGCACACCATTATTCCACCACGCGAACCGGGGCACGCACCCGTTCGTCCACCCATGGTTTATATCGAGAAGCCGTTGAAATGGGAATATAAACAGATTGTCCGCAACCTTGAAAGTGAGAAGCCGCTCGCTGAAACAGAGTTGAATGCACTTGGCGAAGATGGCTGGGAGATGATAGGCATCGCCCAGCATCCACCCTTCGCTTTTTTCTATTTCAAGCGCCAGGTCGGGAAATAAAAATGGCATACAACCTCAAATTAGCTGAGCGGATACGCTCCGAACTTAATGGAATTCCATTCGTCGAAAAGAAAATGTTCGGCGGGATAGGATTTCTATTGAACGGTAATATGGCTTGCGGGGTCAATAAAGATGACCTGATCCTGCGCGTAGATCCTGAAAAGCACAGCTCGCTCCTCAATAAGCCGTATACACGTCCTTTTGACATGACCGGCAAGCCGATGAAAGGCTGGCTCGTTGTGAATAGTGAAGGACTTAAAACGAACAGGCGGCTCAACGGATGGATCAGGAAAGGTATTGAGTTTGCATTAACACTTCCGCCAAAATGAAAGCGATGATCCTTGAATCGCTGGGAGAGGTCAAGCCGCCTCACGCGCCCCTCAGGCTAGTTCAACGCGCCGAACCGGCAACCGCTCCAGGCGAGGTCCTGCTGCACGTTACTCGCTGTGGAGTCTGTCATACGGAGCTGGACGAGATCGAAGGGCGGACTCCCCCGCCGCAGCTGCCAGTGGTGCTGGGACATCAGGTGGTTGGCATTATTATGGATTCCAACGGCTTGCCGTTGGAAATGCAGGAGCATACCCCCAAGAGTACACGAGCTCCTGCACTCCATATCGGTCAACGGGTCGGCGTAGCATGGATCGCGTCTGCGTGCGGGCGTTGCCAGTATTGTCTTTCGGGTCAGGAGAATTTGTGCGCCGAGTTCAAGGCAACGGGACGCGACATCGATGGCGGTTATGCCGAATATATCAAAGTCCGCGCCGACTTTGTGCATCCTATCCCGGATTCAATCTCCGACTCTGAGACCGCGCCGTTATTGTGTGCGGGCTCAGTTGGCTATCGCGCTCTGAAGCTCAGCAGCCTTCGAGATGGACAGTCACTTGGATTGATGGGATTCGGCGGGTCCAACCATCTTGTGCTCAAAGTTGCGAGGCATCAATTTCCAAAATCAGACATTTTTGTGTTCAGCAGGAACGAGAAGGAGCGCGACTTCGCCCTGTCGCTGGGAGCAGCCTGGGCAGGCGCGATCGACCAGAGTCCGCCCGAAGGGTTGGACGCGGTCATCGACACCACGCCGGTCTGGCGTCCGATCGTTGAAGCGCTGAAGCATCTCAAGCCCGGCGGACGGCTCGTCATCAATGCCATCCGCAAGCAGGAGGTCGATAAGGAAGCCCTGTTGAAATTGGATTATCCATCCCAGCTATGGATGGAAAAAGAGATCAAGTCCGTAGCTAACGTGACTCGCGCGGATGTGCGCGAGTTTTTGCAGCTAGCCGCAGAAGCAAATATCAAGCCGGAATTCCAGGAATATGAACTGAAAGATGCCAATCAGGCTTTATTCGAGCTAAAGCAGGGCAAAATTCGCGGCGCGAAAGTTCTGCGAATATAATCACACGCGATGAAGAAACAGATTTCCACCGACCAAACGGATGCGAACATACAGCAGGTCATACAGCTGCTGCGGGAAACCCCAGATAAATTGAAAATCTTGAGCAGCGGATTATCGGATCAGCAGCTGCATGATCCGCTGGGTCCTGGAGAACGCTCCTTTACAGAAACCCTCGCCCATCTCCTGCATTGTGAAGCGATCACGTCCCAGGCGATTTATCTGGCGTTGCTCCTCAACGAACCCCTGCTTGCAGACATCCACCCCGAACGAGACCTGGGAAAACTTATCCGCCTGGACCTTTTGCCCTTTGAGGAACTTCTGGCATACTTCAAGCTGCGCCGTACAGTCCTGTTGCGTGTCCTCGAAACATTGACAAAGGAAAAGTGGTCGAGAGCTGTACGGGAGGCGAAGAAGCAGCGCAAAGAATCCGTGTACTGGCGGGCGCGTGGACAGGCGTTGCATGAACTTGAACACTTGTTGGATCTCGAAAATAAACTGGTCAGCAAACCAGTCGGGGAAATGAAGGACCAGGCATGACCGTTCAGAACGACCCTGAGGGCCGCGAGAAAAAGGTTCTCCACAAGTTTGTGGATTTCACCAATCAGCGCGTCCTGGAGATCGGCTGCGGCGAAGGGCGGATGACCTGGAAATATGCCTCCGCCTCATCCTGGATCGTGGGAGTGGATACAGATCGAAATGCCTTACGCGTTGCTGCATATGACCATCCATCGAATTTGGCGAAGAAGGTTCACTTCGCCAATTCAGAAGCGGAAAGACTCCCCTTCCGAAAGGAGACGTTCGATATCGCGGTGCTGGCATGGTCGCTCTGATGTATCGAACATGAAGGCATGGTCCATGCCTTGGATGAAATCCGAAGAATTCTTGTACCTGACGGCATTTTGATCGATCTGCGCCCCATTCTGGATCGCTGGCAGATCGAATTTGTATCCGCACGCGAGAGCCGCGCGACCGGCCAAATGCAGGGTTTTCCGCTCGGACTGGCGGACGATGAGGCTGCGAATCGATCGATGAGGGTCGCAGAAGAGAACGGATGGTTCAAGCGCGAACAGCAGGAGTACTTTCCTTACATCTATTCATGGGACTCGGCAGGCGAAATGGAAAAGTGGATCGAGGACGAATGGGCTGGCTATATCGAACCCGACGAGGAAACGAAGCAGCGCACGCGCTCTGCCTGGGCTCTGGGCAACGCTGACAGCCGCGTCCGTGTACAGGTTAAGATGTCGATCGCACGGTGGAGGAAGCTATAAGCGCTTCCCGGACTGTGTATCGAAAAAGTACAGCTGAACAGGGTCGATCTGCACGTAGACGATCTGTCCCATATGGAGCTTTACATCAAGCGGGCACAATCCCGAAAAATGCAATCGACCCATGCGCAGGAAGACAATTTGGGTGCGGTGAACAAGGTCAGACTCAAAAGCATCCACCTCCGCTCGCAACTGGACTCCCTGTGTAGATGAGGAAACGGTCCATACCTTCACCGTTTCCCGCCGCACTCCCATCGTGACCTGCTGTCCGCTTGTGACAAGGGGCAGGCTGTCCTGTGAGATGGGGAAGGAATATTCGTCCAGGACCAGCTTCCCATTCGAGACCGAACCGTTCGGGAACAGGTCCATGGGCGGCAATCCCAGAAAGCCTGCGACGAACAGGTTGACGGGATTCTCTGTCAAAGCCGTGTACGTTCCCACCTGTTCGATCCGCCCGGAATGCATGACCACGATCTGGTCGGCGAGCGCAGCCGTCTCCACCTGGTCATGAGTGACATACAGGCTTGTGATCGCAAATTTGTGAAGCAGACGCTTGATCTCGGTCCGCGTTTGGACGCGTAATTTTGCATCCAGGTTGGCGAGAGGCTCATCCAGCAGGAACAGCTTCGGCGCACGGACGAGGGCGCGGGCGATCGCCACGCGCTGCT
>DATFET010000090.1:0-16665 GCA_035250835.1 Anaerolineales bacterium | reverse complement strand
CCCAAGGGCAAGCATCAATGGGCAATGGTCGTCGACCAGTTGAAGTGTACGGGATGCAATTACTGCACTCTCGCCTGCCAGGCGCAAAACAATATCAACCCCGATATTCAATGGAACAAAGTTGTCGAGGATGGCATGGTCGGCGACATGCAGGTCTATGTACCGCGCCCCTGCATGCACTGTGCAAAAGCTCCCTGCGTGGAAGTCTGTCCGGTAAAGGCTTCGTACTACCGTGACGATGGGATCGTGATGATGGACTACGATCGCTGCATTGGCTGCCGCTACTGCCAGATCGCCTGTCCCTATGATGCACGCTCCTTTAACTGGGAGAAATTCGAGGGCGAGAACCCGGCAGTTCCCGAATGGGGAATGCCCAAAGTGGAACGGCGTCCACGAGGTGTACCCGAGAAATGCTCATTCTGTTATCAGACGATTGACCGCGGCCTTGCCCAGGGACTCGTCCCAGGTGTGGACCAGGAAGCAACCCCGGCCTGTGTAAATGTCTGTCCAACGGGGGCGCGCATCTTCGGTGATTTGAACGATCCCGAATCAAATGTAAACAAGGCGCTCCACAACAATCCGACGTATCGTCTGCGCGAAAACCTGGGCACAGAACCCCGTGTCTACTACATCCCGGCAGTCGCGCCGAAGGAGGCGTAGCCATGTTGAATACGAATATTTCGCGCGCCAAGTTGACAATGACCCCATGGATGATATGGCTCGGCAGCATGGGTGTCATCCTGATGAGCGGCTCGGTTGCTGGACTCCTTGTCTTCTGGAAGGGACTAGGAATCACCAATCTAACTGACACGGTGCCGTGGGGTCTGTGGATCACGATCGATCTTTCCTCCATTGCCCTGGGTGCAGGTGCGTTCAGCATGTGTGCAGGTGTATATCTGTTCGGACTGAAGCGCTTCCAGCCCATCGCCCGTACTGCCACATTCGTCGGCTTGATCGGATATACCATGGCAACGCTTTCATTGATCCTGGATATTGGGAGGCCCGAACGCTTCTGGCATTCGCTGGTTTACTGGAACACCCACTCCCTCCTGTGGGAAGTGACAATGTGTGTGGTACTTTACCTCACCGTGCTGATGTTCGAAACCATGCCCATCGTTGCCAATTGGGAATGGCTGCGCAAACACATGCCCAGGGTCACTTCCATGATGTCACGTACACACCATTATGCGCCGATCCTGGCGATCATCGGCCTCGGACTCTCCAGCCTGCACCAATCTTCGCTGGGCGCCACCTACGGTGTGATCAAAGCCCGGCCGTTTTGGTTCAAACCTGAGATGTCAGTGCTGTTCATGCTCTCAGCCATTGTCGGCGGTATTTCGATGACCCTATTCGCAACAATGCTTGCATCCCGCCTGACGAACAAGGCAAAGGTCAATGATGGCCTGGTCGAGCGTGTTGCGCAGTTCGTTGGTTATCTGCTGATCGGTTACTTCTATTTCCGTGCCTGGGATGTGCTTTCTCAAACATACACCTACGATGCGGGCCGGACAGAAGGCTTACAGTACCTGACCAAGGGTCCGCTCGCCTTCAACTTCTGGATCGTGGAATTCCTGCTCGGGATGATCGTGCCGATGGTCCTGTTGTTGTACAAGCCAACCCGTATGAACCGTTTCTGGCGCATGATTGCCCTGTTCCTGATCGCAATGGGTGTGGTCGCCTTCCGCTGGGACACCAACATCACCGGTCAGTTGGTGCTTGTACCCTACGTCACAGGTCTGCCGATCACATATACGAGCTACCGACCGTCATTGATCGAAATCCTGACAGGTGCAGCGATCATTGCCTATGGGCTCACCGCATTTACGCTGGGTGTCAAATACCTGAGAGTGGTTGACCATTCCCTGGTTGAAGAGGAACACGAGAAGGTGCATGTAAAAAGCACTGAGCCTGCAACAGTATAGCTGATACAATTCCTAAAACAACAAGGGCGCTTCTGGCGCCCTTGTGTTAATTCTTCTATTGAAAAGTGCGAAATTTCTGCACTGTTTTGGTGGATTAACTTTCAGGAGCACCTGCGTCGATCCACTCGATCAGTTCGGCGATCTCCTCAGGCGTCAATTGACCGGGATGTCCGCCAGCCTGTTGTCTCGTGACCAGCAGACTGTTTTCCGCGTCGCCGGGAAGTATGGCCGGCCCTGAGGCGCCGCCACTCACCGCGTCCTGATACGTCGAGAGATTCAATCCTCCGAACGCGCCCGCCCCATGACAGGTCCCGCATTTTGCCTGGAGCATCGCGCCGATGGAATTATCCCAGGTCAGGGACGATGCGATAGAAGGCGTGGAAGGAGTGGTTGTCGTGTCCGCAGTCGGTTGGGCCGACGTCTGGGTCGGGAGCGGGGTTTCCGTTGTTGGCAGGGTCGGTGTCTGCGTAGGAGCGGGGGTAAAGGTTTGCGGGACGAATGCTACTACAGCAGGTTCCTGTCGCTCGATCGTCGTGAGAGCTGTATCTTCAGCATTGACAAAGCCATACACTCCACCGAGCATAAATAGGGCAAGCAACACAGCCACCGGTATATAGGCTGTCTGTCGTTTGCGGAGTGTGACAGGATCGATCGGGGGATCGACCAGCCCCGCTTTAATATCTGCCAGCTCGAGCGGGTGTTCATGCAGCATGGCTGCTTCGCTCATCTTCCCCGTAAACATGGACTTGTTGAACCACTTGATGTGAACGCCGTACATGTGCCAGATGATAATGGCAAGGATCGCCAGGAGTGCCTCTCCACCATGGGCAGCTTTTGCAGCAGGAATGACTTCACCTGGCAGGAATTTCACAGTGGAGATCGGATTCCACATGATGAAACCTGTAATACCCATAACGATCGCACCCCAGACGAAGGCCCAGTACTCCATCTTTTCTTCGAAGGTATAGCGCCCCATCTGTGGATAAGACTTGGCAAAGCCAAGGTTGTACCTGACAGCCTGCCAGCCATCCTTGACATCCTGGAGGCTCGGCAGCATGGTCATCCTTGTTCGCCGCACATAAGACATATAACCGAACACAAGGATGTGCCAGGCTGTGCCGAGCATCATGACCACTGCCGCAAAATGATGGGTCGCTCGCAGGTTTTCGATGCCTCCAAGAATGTTTACGAAAAATATGGAGAGTGGTGAGGATGGGAATTTCTGAGGCAGGCCCGTCAGTCCAAGCGTGATGAAGGATAGCATCATCACAATATGCTCGATGCGGCGGGCAAGCGGGAAACGCACATAGCTGCGGGTAGGTTGCTCACTCATTCGCGTGTCTCTCCTTCCACCTGTTCCGGTCTGGGACGTGCGATAAACCTGCGGTATATATCTGTAAGTACATACAATCCCATGCCTCCAAGAACGAGCGGTATGAAGATTTTATAGAACAGATTGACGAAATAGACCAGTGGGAACACATATGGACTGGGTTCGTAATGACGCATCCAGGCATTCGTGAAGGTTTCCGTCGTTGCATCCGGGTGACATTGCTGGCACTTGACAAGCAGGTTATTTTTGTAAATGATGCCTGCCACCGGGTCATCCGGCCGGATGATATCGTGGACACCATGGCAATCCGTGCAGACCGGTTTGTTCGTCGGCTGGTCGGGATAACTCTCTTCGAACATCTTTACAGTGGTGCCGTGGAAATCGGAAACGTACGTAGACAATACATTTGTCGAAATCCCATAGGGTTCCATGAGGGCTTCGTCGGCATGGCAGTTCGCGCAAAGATAGGGTGTGCTGTTACGAAATGAATTCGAGCCGGGATCCTGGATGTCGTGGACGCCATGACAGTCGAGGCAGGTGGGAACGTTCGTGTCACCTGCTGACAGTGCTGCGCCGTGGACGCTCTGCTTGTACGTCTCATAGATCGAGTTATGGCATTTGGCGCAGGTCTCAGGGACAGCCAGGCGCGCGTCCGGCAGAAGCTCGCCTGTATCCTTGTCTGTAAGGCGCGTCTGTGTATGCGGGTTATGACAATCTGCACAGACTGCGGCATTTGTGTTGCCCCCAGCCAAAGCTTGTTGATGAACGCTATCCAGGACTTTCTCATATTGCTCGGCGTGACATTGCTGGCAGGTGGGATACAGCTCCAGTGAAAGATCGCGTGGACTGCTGGCAGTCACCTCAGGGTGAGGAAAGCCGGTGATATTTGTATGGCAATCCACACAGGCAACGTTTTCCGTCCCATGTACCGATGCTTCGAAATCCGCGGGATTGACCGTCAACGGCAGAGGCTGTCCTCCGATTTCTGCTGTCATTCCCTCTTGTTGATGGCATGCCAAGCACTCATCATCTGAAGGTGCTTCACCCTGCTGATGAGGCGCAGCGGCAGCATAGCCTGGGGTAGAAAGAAGAATGACAGCCAGGAGCAATAACACTCCCAGTGTCATTCCCGCTAATCCAAATTGCAGCATATGCGCCCTGAACCATCTGCTCATCGCATACTCCTCATCAAAGGGCTAAATAATTCTCAGAATCATACGGTCAATTTACCCACGTTTTCGTCTAGGGTAATTGCCCCAATTCTAAGATGTGTGGTCATCTATTGAAAGTGAAGAATATCATGGAAAATGTATGATTCTAGGGGAAATTTATCCAAATATTTTCGAATGAGATCTTTACGCCATCGAAAATCGTTCAGTTTCTCAGTATCTGGTACCTGATCTCCCTGCCTATCGGAAACAGCGGCAACAAGTCGATGCGATAGCCTTTCCCTGCGTACGCCTGCATCAGGATTGCGGCTTTCTTCAGGAAGTCGCGGTTAAGTTCCAGAGGCAGGGTCATCAATTCAGCGATGGCCGAATGAGGATACTTACCTTTGACGCGGTGATACACACCGAACTCGAGCTGCCATGCATCCAGTTCACCGTAGACAGACAGGGCAGTGGCAATTCCCTGCTGCAGGTGGCGTACCTCGTGAATAATGAGTGTTTTGATGCGCAGATCATCCAGGGATGTCTCATAACTGTAATAGTGCGAATTCAAATTGATGTTTCCGAACACTGTCCAAAATGCCCCCACATTGGAGCGTACTCGTTTAAACCCAATTTTTGTCCTGTGGGCACGGATATATTGCATCGCCGCCTGTCCTTCATCGCCCACCTCGCAAACTCGATCCAGCAGTAGATTGACCCAGGTCGAGTGGTCCATCGGGCTCTCCTCAATAACCTTAATATAAATCGATTCTAATTATATTGGGGGAGATGAATATTTCAAGGATTGGTTTTTTCATGGAAAATGGTGCTGGATGTAGGGAATTCCACTAAAAAATGGGGATGTTACACTAGTATAAAAGTCACGCTTTCATTGATGTAAGTCAATCCCAGGCAGATGTTGGTTAGAATCATTCTACAGAGCAACTCAAAGTTTACATCACGTGAGATTTGAATTTCAACCTGGAAATCCATATGAAAGCCAAACTATTAATGAGACAAGTCACAGATGAAGAAAGGAGAAAACATGTTCACAACAAAATTACTGGCAGGTATGTCATTGATCATGGCCGTACTTTTTTCGCAGACAGGTACTGCATTTGCATCCCCGGGCGCGCAGGAAACAACTCCGTTTACAGGCAAGATCCAAAACATTGCTGTGGAAACAGGTGAAAACGGTGTCACCAACATTCTGGTAACGCTGCTCGATGAGGTGGGCGGGACACCAACTGTCCGCTTAAGTGTCAATACAGCAGTATCACTGGGATTGGTCACAGTGGATCCGGCCACCAATGAAGTAATGGTTGATGCAACTAAAATTGGTCGATCAGTGGAACTTGACCCTGCCACAGTCATTTCTGATGTGGAAGAGGATGTACATCCTATTGCTGCAATTCTTGCCTCGTTCTTCGAAATGGATGCCGCTGTAGTGAATGATTTCCATGAGGAAGGCTTTGGATTTGGCGTCATCACTCAGGCTATGTGGATGGCACAGAATCTCAATGGAGATGCGGCCACAGCTGACCTGATCCTTCAGGCGAAGATAGACCATGATTTCAGTGCGTTTGTCCTGCCGGATGGTACCACCCCTGCCAACTGGGGACAGTTTAAAAAAGCAGTCCTGGACAAAAAGAATAATCTTGGCGTGATCGTTTCAGGACACGTAGACAACAGCGGTCCTGAAGAGGCGTCGACTCCTGAGGAAAATGTTAAGGGCAACGGCAAAGGAAAAGATAAATCCAAAAACCCTGACAAGGGTAACGGCAAGAATAAAAACCCATAGTTGAAAAATCAGATGCACATGATTAAGCCCAAATTTAATCATCCAAGCTTTTAGCCACGGATTTCACTGATTTACATGAAATAAGCCGACTCTTGAACCCGGGTCGGCTTTTGATTTGGCTCTTTTCCTGGCAGTCCATTCAAAATCCATGATCATCCTTGCATTACTTGCATCCACGTTAGGGTCGAGAGCCGATCGGGTGGAACGGCCGTACGCAAGTGAGGTGTCAATAGCTGATTCTTTAAGTTCTACATGGGTCACGTTTTTATTTGATAGAGAATGAGAGTCCAATCGGTTACAATTTCTGTTGAGGAAAACTATGCAACAAGTTGCCATACTTGGAATTGGACAAACAAAGGTCGACGAACACTGGGATCTCTCGCTGCGAGAGGTGGGTGGGAATGCTGCATTCGCTGCGCTGCAGGATGCGGGCATGGATAAGGTGGATGCCCTCTTGGTCGGCAATATGCTTTCACCGATGGTGAGCGGGCAAAATCAGTTGGGGACCTTCTTTTCGGACTGGATCGGTCTGTGGGACCAGGAAGCCGTCAAAGTGGAGGCTGCCTGCGCTTCGGGTGCCGCAGCGTTCCGCGCGGGACTGATGGCTGTTGCCGCGGGCGAGATCGAGTCCGCGCTGGTGGTGGGCGTCGAAAAGATGACGGATAAAGCCGGGCACGATGTCACTGCCGCCCTGGCAACCGCTGCCGATGCCGATTATGAGGCGGAGCAGGGAATCTCGTTCGTGGGCATCAACGCACTGGTCATGCGCCGTTATATGCACGAATTTGGCTGGAGGCACGAAGACTTCGCGCCCTTCTCGATCAATGCCCATGCCAATGCCATGCACAATCCATACGCGCGACTGCATGAAAAGATCACGGTCGAGAAATTCGAGAAGTCATCCATGGTTGCCACGCCGATCAACCTTCTGGACGCCTCCCCCACAGGCGATGGCGCGGCCGCGGCAATCCTCGTACCGGCGCACAAGGTTATGTCGTTCAGTGGAAAGCCCAAAATAACGGTGGCAGGCTCTGCATCCGCCACAGATTCGATTGCCGTCCACTCGAGAAAGGATCCATTGTTCCTGTCTGCCGCGCATCTCTCAGCCAAAAAAGCGTATGAAATGGCAAATGTCGGACCGATGGATATTGATATCTTTGAGCTGCACGACGCGTTTTCGATCATGACCGCGCTCTCGCTCGAAGCCTGCGGCTTTGCCGAACGCGGCCAGGGAGTGAGGCTCGGCCTCGAAGGCGAGATCAGCCCAAACGGGCGCGTGCCCGTCTGCACACGCGGCGGATTGAAAGCCCGAGGGCATCCGGTCGGCGCGACTGGGATGTATCAGATCGTGGAGGTTGTCCAGCAGCTGCGCGGTGAGTGCGGCAGAACCCAGGTGAACGGCGCACGGGTCGGCATGGCGCAGAACATTGGTGGTTCAGGCGCGACGATCCTGACTCACATCCTTAAAGTGGAGTGAGAAACAGGAAGAGGTTTCACTAACTTTGAAAGTCGTCTCTGCATTCCCATAAGTTTGGAATTTATGCGACATTCTGCTTTCATACCTTACAGCGGATATACAGATTAGCATTACAAACCCGTATTTATTAACGCAGGCTCTTGTTTCACATTATCACATATCTTATACTATAAAGTGAAAGGAGCCCAAATGGCAGACAAGAGAAAAATTAGTCGCCGTGACTTCAGCCTCTACATGCAAGTCACAAATGACCTGACAAGGGAACTCCTCGGCTACCTGTCAGATATCAGTGCCGGCGGGTTCAAACTGGACTGCCCGAAGCAGATCCCGCCTGGACAGGACTTCCGCGTCCGCATCGAACTGACACCTGAGATCGCCGATAAGAATGTGATGGTTTTCGTCGCCCGCAGCAAATGGTGCCGCACGGACCCCATCGACCCAACAAGCTACAATGCGGGATTTGAAATTGTAAACATGTCGTCCAGCGACATGGACATATTCCAGCGCATGTTCGAAAAATATGGGACTGAAAACAGGTTGAAAAACAGACGCTCCGACGACTATTTGTGGAGATAAGCTTGGGGATGATATTCCTTCAGTGACGGGTGGTGACAAGACCACCCGTTTTTTATCCACAGGACCCCCCGCAAAAACAGGCGGGGCAATCGTGCTTCACCTGTTGTAAAATGGTCGCTATCGAACCGTCCCCGACTAAAGGAGCGATTGAACGTCCATGCGTAATTTTATTCGCTGGCTGATCCGCCTGCTTTTCAACATCGCCGCCCGCGTCGAAGCGAAGGGATACGAATACCTGCCGAAGGAGGGCAGTTTCGTCATCGCCACCAACCACCTGGGGATGGTGGACGCGCCCTGTGCATTTTACGCACTCGACCGTTGGGATATGTTCGTGCTGGTGGGGGAAAAGTGGGAGAAGGTAGCCGTCTTCCGCTGGCTGGGGAAATATTTCAACTTCATCTTTATTGACCGCTTCCACCCCGACATCAAGTCTCTGCGAAAGGCGATTTCATTGATGGAGGAGGATAATATCCTGGTGATCGCGCCGGAGGGAACGCGCTCACGCGTCGGGTCGCTGATCGAAGCGAAGCCCGGCGTGAGCTATCTCGCCACTCGTTTGAACCGTCCGATTTTGCCTGTTGCCATCACTGGAACCGAAGACGAGGCGTTATTTGGCAATCTCAAAAAGCTGCGGCGTGCCCATATCACCCTCACGGCAGGTCCCACCTTCACCCTGCCGCCTCTGCCCAGAGAGAACCGTGACGAAGTCCTCAAACAGTATACAGATGAGATCATGTGCCGTATCGCTGCGTTGCTGCCTGAAAAATATCGCGGCGTCTATGCAGACCATCCGCGGTTAAAAGAGCTGTTGCAGAATGAATCGCTGACAGGGGATCATTCGATGGGTTCGAACGTCCCATCCAAATGAAGGTAAAAGGTTTCCAGGTTGAGCTGGGGAAATAAGGCATGGATTTTACCCCGCGTGTCCAATAGATCGTGACGGTGGCGCTTATTGGTGCCATCCCGTCCATACGCGCGGCAGTCTTCATGATTAATGAGACAGACCGTGCCGATGCTGTGGATCTGCACCGCGAGCTGGACGTACTTCAAGACCATTTCGTAATCGTGAACACCACCTGCCAGGGAGATGATATCGAAGTTATCGTACCCAAAGCGGACCGTGATCCACGGCTGGAGATATTTCTGCAAACGATAGTCCATGCAATGGACCACCAGCGCATCGCAATGAATAGCTGGTTTACTTTTTGGAGTCACAGAACTTCGCCTTCCTCACGCCTCAAAAACTGACCGCCGCCTGCCTTGCCCAGCCATCGCTCCCCGTCCACGATCAGCGTACCACGCAGGAAAACTTTTTCAGGCATTCCTGTCAATTCCCAGCCTTCGTACAGGTTGTAGTCTGTGCGCTGGTGCGAGTGGGCAACACCATATTTAATTTTCCGGTCGGGATCCCAGATCACGATATCCGCATCGGAACCGGCCAGCAGCGCGCCCTTGCGCGGGTATAGACCGAAGATCCGCGCGGGATTTGTGCAGTTATAGGCGACGAATTGGTTGGCTGTGATTCTTCCAGTGCGCACGCCGGTCGTCCATAGCACAGGCAGGCGGTCTTCGACGCCGGGCAATCCGTTTGGGATTTTGGTGAAGTCATCCCTGCCGAGCTCTTTGCCCGGGATGACGATCTCGCGTCCTTCGTAGACGATGGGCCGCGTCCCGTCATAAAAGAACGGGCAGTGGTCTGTGCCGATCGTCTGCAAAACCCCATTAGACAATCCTTCCCATAAACGGGCGTTATCCTGCTCCGAGCGCATCGGCGGTGAGCAGATCCACTTGGCGCCATCCTCGCGGCGCAGATCGTCGATCGTGAAGAACAAATATTGCGGGCACGTCTCCCCCATTATTTTGACGCCGCACTCGCGCGCATACTTGAGCATATCCACTTCACCAGCCATATTCATGTGGACGATGTAAGCACTCGCGTCCGCGGCGGACGCCATGCCCGCCACCCTTAATGTGGCCTCGACTCCCCCCCAGCCCGGTCTCGTCAACGCGTGCCACTCGGGGGTTGTATGCCCGGCAGCCAGCGCCTGTTCGACCAGGGCATCGATCACATCTCCATTTTCACAATGTGCCATCACCAGCATGCCCTGATCCCTGGCAATCTGCATTGCCTTGAATATACTGCCATCGTCGATGCGCAGGCGTCCGTTGTAGGCGGTGAAGACCTTGAGTGTTGTAATTCCCATTTCCCGCAGCAGTGGAATCTCTCTGGCGATCCTGGCATTGAATTTGGTCAAATTCATGTGAAAGGAATAGTCTATCGCCGCCTTCTGCGCCATCTTCATCCAGATATCGACTGAATGTTGAAATCCCTGGCCCTCCAGAACAACGAAATCCATCACGGTGGTGGTGCCGCCAAAAGCCGCGGCTTTGTGACCGCTGTAATGATCATCCGACGAGACCGTGCCGAACATGGGCAGGTCGAGGTGCACGTGTGGGTCGATCCCGCCCGGCAGTATGAGCTTCCCGGACGCGTCGATGATGTCCGCGCTCGGATGCTGCAAACCCTTTCCAATCAGAGATATTTTTTCATCCTCGATCAGAATATCCGCGTCAAAGGTTTCAGTAGAGGTGATGAGGGTGCCGTTTTTGATTAAGGTTGTCATGCTATACACTGCCTGGTTTGGAGTCCGACAGCTTGCTGTCGAAACGGCCGGGACATACGAGGGTTCTGTACCCCGGAATATTTATTCATAGGGTTCTTGTACTTCTTTTATCCCCAGCAGCGCGATCAACACATCCGCTGGAATATCCACATCCGGCAGGTCGGTTTTGTAAAGCTGTTCATTCCCGGCTCGTTCACGCAGAGAACGCCATAGGAGCAGCCGTTCATCGCCATCTATCACCAGGTCATTCAATGTCGCAGCTTTCAGTAGATATTCACCGGTCGTATATAAGAACGTGATCCGTTTCCACTTTTCAGAGAAAATGGTATTCGGCAATTTCTCCAGCGGACCGATCTGGATCTTGTAGTATTCCTCCCGTGCCCTCGGATGGTCTGCTTCATCTTTCAGTAGTTCCCCGCGCGTCGTCAGCTCGTGCCCGCGGACCGGGGCAACGAACTCGATCTGGCCGCCGCGCTCGCCAAATGCCGAGGGCTGGTAAAAAGCCAGGCAATCCACGGCGACAACCTTGGGAGCGGTCCGAAGAGGGATTCGGTACCAGCCCAGAAGCCGGGCAATCTCCAGATCCCGCGGAGTGGGCAGTAGGCAAACCAATACCAGCGATGAAGGAGAAAGTCCCATATCGAATAAATTTTACATCAAAGCTGCCTTATTAATGAAAACAGGCGGGTCAGTTTACCCGCCGTTCTGTTTCCGCTATCTTATATATACTCATTTATCTGGACAGGAACTCAATATACAGATAATTGAGGCAAAATAAAATCACAAGAAAGAGAAGAAAGTTGATTGAAGACAGCAATGAATTTTTTCCCTTACGTGGTGATCGCAAATATTTCATGGTCTGCTCCTATGATATTGCTTATAAGTTAGCACGGGGATAAACCATTGTCATCTGTCAATTGTCATTATTCGGATGTGATTTGTCATGTCCATGGCTCCCGGGTTCAATCCGTTAGTCTTGAATAGCTTCCACCGGGAAGCACCCGTGCAAAACAAAACGGGCGGGAATTTCCCGCCCGTCGCCATTATTGTTTCGTTCCGCACTCGGCACAGAATTTGGCACCTGCTTCCATCTTTGCACCGCAGTTGGTGCAGAATTTTTCCGAGGCGAGTGGTTTGCCGCACTCGGGACAGAACTTCCCACCGCTCACTTTCGCGCTACAATGGGGACAGGCTGCGAGGATAGTCTGCTTGAACTTGTCCGCAGAGACATAATCCACAGTTTCGGCTTTTTCGCGCGCATCGTTGACTGCCGCCTGGACCTGAATAGAGGAGTATTCCTCCTGCAGGATCGGCGCACAATCCTTACAAAGACTGCGCTCGTCGTTCCAGCAATCTGCATCCACCCAATGACCGCAGCGCTTGCACTTGTGGAAGTGCGGTCTGGCTTCCTCGACAGATTCGGCGAACGCATTATCGTGCGCCTTCTCCCAGGCTGCTGAGCGGACGTTACGCGCCGCGCTGGCAGCACTGCCGAAGATTCCGCCAAAGAGATTGTTCGCCGCGTCCAAGGCATTAGTAACGGTCCCCAACGTGGATGCCTGGAACTCGGTCTGATATCCATTACCGCAGCGATCGCAGTAGAACTCGAACTGGAATCCTGTGTCTGTGCTCAAATCGCGATAGTTTCGGGTAAATTGAATGAGCGCCATACAGCCTCCATAAAAAGATGGGATTGTGCAGTTGCTTCCACTTAATCAAGAGCGCGATCTGGCAGGAAAGGTTACAGCAATCCAACTTCCTGATTGAACTCGACGATCAGCTCATCAATGGCATCCGCCTGCTTCTGGACGTCCGCCCAGTAGTTCGGCTCATACCACTGATTCTGAATCTCCTGATAGGTGCGTCCCTGCTGTTCGACCCAGGTATAGTATTTCAGGTTATGCACGCGGCGGCGATCAGTGTAGCGCAGCTCGAGCATATTATCGGTGGATTGTCCGTGCAGGTAGCGGGCGAAATCGGCAGCCGCATCGCGCTCGCTATACTGACCGAATTCCTGGTGCATCTCATGGATGCGCGAGCGATAGAGCTCCATCGAGTCCGTCAGCACTGTGAGCATAATATCGTTCTCAGTCATCTCATAATACTTGGCCGTCTTGATGCAGGATAGGACATTTGATATTCCAGAGAAGCCAAGCAGATCGAGCTGATTGACCGTTGCTTCAGGAACACCCTTTTCGACCAGGTAGGCGCGCCCGCTCTCTTCGTTGAAGAGACGGGAGATATTCACGACCGCGTTATCGTCAATTGCCGTGACGACATCTGTGTTCTTCGTATTGTGAATCCACGGGATGTGCTTATCGCCGATGCCCTCGATGCGGTGGGCACCGAATCCGTTTTCGAGGATGGTCGGGCATTGCAGCGCTTCACTGGCGACGATCTTGCTATCGGGGAATAATTTCTTCATGTAATCGCCACTGGCGATCGTCCCTGCGGACCCGGTCGCGGAGGCCATGCCGCGATAGTGGTCATCCGGCCCCATCACCTTCTGGAGCACTTCCTGCATGGCATGCCCTGTCACTTCGAAGTGCCAGAGATAGTTGCCGAGCTCTTCGAACTGGTTGAAGATCATCAGGTCCTGGCCGGATTTGCGAAGCTCCCAGCACTTATCGAAGATCTCCTTGACGTTCGATTCGGAACCCGGCGTTTTGATGGTCTCGCCTGCGATTTTTTCCAGCCACTCGAACCGCTCGCGGGACATGCCTTCGGGCAGGATGGCGATGGAGTCGCAGGCCAGCAGAGCGGAGTCGTATGCGCCGCCGCGGCAGTAATTCCCGGTCGACGGCCAGACGGCTTTTTGCGTCGTCGGGTCGAACTGACCTGTGATCAGCCGCGGCACCAGGCAGCTGAACGCGGCGCCGACTTTATGCGCGCCGGTCGGGAACCACTTCCCGATCAACACGATGATGCGGGCCGGGACTCCCGTCAGCGAGGAGGGAAGCTCAAGGTAGTTGACTCCGCCATAGGTCCCGCCGGAAGCGGCAGGTTCATTGTGCCAATTGATACGGAAAAGGTTGCGGGGATGAATGTCCCACAGTCCAATCTCTTTTAATTCATCCTTGATGCTGGCAGGAATCTGCGAGGGATCCTTCATTTGAGCATAGGTGGGGATGATAATGTTGCGTTCCCTGGCTCGCTTGACGGCATTTGTGCGGCGAGACTTTTCGATGGTCAGGTCAATGGTGGCCATTACGCCTCTCTTTATGGGTGGATTTTCAGCAAGCCTGCGAGGAATTTCAGGAATCACTAGGCTTGTAGCAAAGTTGTCTGACAATTTGTATTATATCTCACAATCAAATTACTCACAATATGCGATCGCCCTAGCAAGATTCATGTCAATCGGCTTGGTCATATCGACGATAAGCTGATCCCTATCCACGGAGCATAATACCCCCTGACGTTCTCCACATCTGCCCAGCTCAACTCGTGCCAGCCAGTCTTTCGCAAAAACAGGGATGGAAAAATGCCTACCCAAAGCCTCGGCCAGGGTGCTTTTTCCCGTCCTCGGTAGACCGGAAAAGACAATGATAGAATAGTTCATGATTTACTTCCCTCGATAGTTGATTTCAACCGGCAGATCGATATAGATATTTAGACTCTACGGGAATTTCCGAGATATATTTCCGGATTTGGAGTGCGAGCGTGCATACGTATGCACGCTCGCACTCCAATGGAACAGTCTTCGCAAGGCTTTCGCATACCAAATTAATTATGGTAAGAAGTCATGTAATGCAACGAATGTTGAATAAAATTTTTTATTACGTTGAAAAAGTTTTCTTTTACGATTCTGTAGGGTTATTTTAATGTAAAGCATTTTGATTCGTTGTAAGATGATTCCAGTAGAAAGGAGGTACCAAATAGAGACACCGCCTGAACTGCAAATTGAAGGAAGGACTGGGAAGCCTTAGCTGGTCTAAGCTGTAAGTTGTGTCTTAGAATACCAGACGTTCTCCTAACGATAGGAAGGCGGCATACCCCACTCCTGCCGTAGTTAGTCATGTACGGATGGGTAACACCCATCCGTCTTTTTATTTTCATCTATGAGAGAAGGCTACACGAGATTTTCTGCTTCCAAAGCTTTTCGCATCCGGTCCAGACCCTGCTTGAGAATTCTACGCGAAGTCCCAAAGTTCAAGCGCACGTGTCCTGCTCCATTCTCACCATAGATCATCCCATCGGCCATCGCAACTTTTGCATTTTTCAAAAAAAAGTCGTACGGGGATTGTCCCAAATCCATTTGACTAAAATCCAGCCAGGCGAGATATGTGGCTTGGGGGATTGTTACACGAACCGTCGGCATCTGCCTGGTTACATCATCCAGAATAAATTCTCGGTTATCAGTTAGATATCGCCGAAGTGCTGCCAGCCAGCGGTCACACTGACCCGAATACGCTATACGCGATGCGACCAGGCCCGGGCTGCCCACATGGATTCCCATTTTAAGCACAGTTTCCTCATAGCGCCTGCGCAATTCCTGATTGGGTATGATCGCAAACGCGCAAAAAAGTCCCGGGACATTGAAGGCTTTGGAGGCAGACACCAGGGTGATGGTCCGATTGGCGATCTCGCGGTTTAAAGAGGCCAGCGGACGGAATCGGTTCCCGTCAAGCAGTAACTCACTGTGGATCTCATCCGAGACGATCAATACATCATTCCTGATGCAAATTTCGGCCATACGCTTTAGATCGGATTGAGAAAAGATTTTGCCAACGGGGTTATGGGGATTACACAGCAGGAATAAATTGACCTTTTTTGCGGCTCGCTCGAGAGCATCGTAGTCGACCTCGTAGCTGATCCTGTTTCCTTTGACGCTCTTTAAAAGGGGAGCTTCCACCTTCGGCACGTTTGTCTTTTTTTGCGTTTCGTGAAATTCATTGTAAACAGGCGTCTGGATCATATAGCCCCTGCGCGAGGTGCAGAACGTTCTTGCCGCTACGTTGTATCCAATATTGACACCCGCGACCGTGACGATCATATCTGCTGAAATTTTCCAGCGGTAGAGTTTCTCCATCCGCGCCGCAATGGTTTCATATAATGCTCTGGAGGGCAGTTGATAACCCAGGTCGCCGTGCTCTGCAAATTTTCGAAAAGCCTTCAAAATGGGAGGCGGCGCCGCGAAATCCATATCTGCCACCCACATCGGCAGAATATCCTGCGGAAACCACGTCCATTTGTTCAATACGCCTGGGGTGCGGCGGTTTGGAATTCGGTCGAAGCTGTAAGCCATGATGCTGCCTCTTTGATTTTATTTTTTGTAGGCAACGATCATGCCATCGCGGGCGGGGATCAGGGAAACGATCCAGTCCAGGTCGGCGGTAATGTCACGGGTAAAGCGGCGGATGGCTTCGGTGGAAGCCTCGTGATCGTCCGCGTCGAGGATTTGTCCGTGCCAGATCATGTTGTCGATGATCAGAAGCCCGCCATGGCGTAATTTCTCCTTGATGACTGGCAAAGAGTCGGGATATCCCTCCTTGTCGATGTCGTTGAAAACGATATCGAACGGACCCGCCGTCTGACGCAGGGCTTCCACGGCTTCCTCAATGTGAAACTGGACGACATCGGCGCTTCCCAGCGCGGACAAATGTCCCTGGGCGCGTTTCGACAGCTCTTCATCCCAGACCGTGTGATGCACAACCCCTCCGCCATTTTCCATTACGGCCTTCGCAAACCAAGCTGTGGAATAGCCGTACCCCGAGCCAAGCTCGAACACGGACTTTGCGTTGATCATGCGCGCTAACTGATAACAATAATATCCACAGACGG
>DATFET010000061.1:0-6888 GCA_035250835.1 Anaerolineales bacterium | reverse complement strand
GAAAATAGATCAGAATCATTGTAGAAGGAGAAGGACGCGCAGGCAGCGCGTCCTTTTCTTTAATCCTTCGAGCTGGAATACCCTGCAACTTTTCACCCTCTATCCCTGTATCCCTTTTATCTAACAAACGAAAGGATAATCCTATGGCTGATATCTCCGCCATCTTCTTCATCCTGTTGATCCTCGGTATCGCCTTCCCTGCCATGCTGGCTTTGTGGTGGCTGTTATTTCCCAACCTGATTGCTCGGGCGCAGACCCGCGTCGAAAAGACTCTATCGCATACGTTCTGGCTGGGACTTGTGATCGTTATCGTAGTTACCATACCGATCATCATTTTGGTGGCGATGCCATTTGGTCCTGCCAAATCTCTGGGCTGGATCCTGCTTGCTGTTTCTCTGGCACTATCATCGATTGGCTCAGCAGGGATCGCCGCGCATCTCGGAGAAAAATTAAAAAATATCGAAACCACCTATACTCCCTTTGGCAGTTTCATCCGAGGGGCAGTCGTCCTGGAACTGGCAGCATTCTTCCCGATCCTCGGGTGGCTCTTCCTCTGGCCTCTTTTGCTTGTGATCGCCTTCGGCGCAACAGGCTTTGCTCTCCTCAACTGGATGCCAGGCGAAAAGGCTCAAACAGCATCAGTCACTACTTCAGCCTCTCACGCCTAGCCAATCCAGTATCTAATCCTCCAGTCTCCATTTCGTGAATCTCTCGCTGCATGCAACCCCAATTACGACTTACCATGACTCTCTCAAGACGCGACTTCCTCAAGCTCTCTGCTCTTGTCACAGCCAGCACTGCACTTGCCTCCTGTGCGCCCGCGTACGCGTATCGCAGGCTGGCAGGTGACCTCCCAACTGTCCCGTGGACTCCGCTCGATGCGCGTGACTTCCTGGCGCTCAACCGTCTCACCTTCGGACCCAGAGTCGAGGAGCGCGCCCGCTTTGCAGAGATCGGCTTGCAGGCATACATCGAGGAACAGCTCGCATTCGACTCCATTGATGACTTTGATTGCGAGATCTTTCTCCACCCTTTCAAGACTCTGCGGATGGAAGCCAACGAGATCGAGGCTGTGACCAACCAGCTTTTCGAAGATTATGACCGCGAGCGGCCGGCTCGTGAACTTAGTCAATCCACGCTCCTCAGGCAGGTCTACAGTAAACGTCAGCTGTATGAGCTCATGGTCGAATTCTGGAGCGACCACTTCAACATCTTCATCGAAAAAGGCAATTGCTTCTTTCTCAAAACTGTGGATGACCGTGAGGTGATCCGCAGGCACGCGCTCGGTTCCTTCCGCGATCTGGTCTGGGCATCGGCACATTCGCCTGCGATGTTGGTCTATCTCGACAACCAGGCCAACGAGAAAAGTCATCCCAACGAAAATTATGCGCGTGAGCTGATGGAGCTGCATACACTCGGCGTGGACGGCGGCTACACTCAACAGGATGTCATGGAGCTGGCGCGCTGTCTCACAGGCTGGACGGTCAAGGAGCATTTCTGGCTGGGCGATTTCGAATTTAAGACGGAACTGCATGATATGAGTGAGAAAAAAGTTTTAGGGCAGATGGTCCCGGCCTCGGGTCAGACAGAAGCGGAGCAGGTGATCGAGATGCTTGTAAACCATCCCAGCACTGCGAGTTTCATTGCCACTAAATTAACCCGCCGCTTCATCGCTGACGACCCGCCGCAGGCCATCGTCGAAAGTGCTGCGCAAACATTTCTCAGAACGAACGGCGATATCAAATCGGTCCTGCGGGTCATCCTGCTCGACGGTCTTGCACTCGCACAGCCAAAATACAAGCGGGCTGCCAATTTCATTACATCGGCACTGCGGCTCACCAACTCCGAGACGGATGCAGCATTACATGATTACGTGCTGCGCATGGGTCAGCCTTATTTCAGTTTTCCCACGCCGGATGGCTACCCGGATGCCAGCGCCCCCTGGCAGAACAACCTCATGCCGCGCTGGCAGTTTGCATTCGAGCTGATGCGCGATGAGATCGCCGGTACGAAAAATAATCTCAGTCATCTGTTGGATGTCTCTTCGACAGGCATTCTCGAGGACGATGTCGATTCGCTGACCTCATTGCTTTTAGGCTCTCCTTTAGAACGGCTCGCGCGGGACGAATTAATCGCTTCCGTTCAAAGCGCAGGCGCGGCCCCTGAAGAGACTCTCCCGATCCTCGCGGCAGGGATCATCGCTTCCCCTGCATTCCAGTGGAGGTAAACCTCGGTGGTCGAGTAGGGCGAGTGATCGTGTCGCCCATATCGAGACCACCATCTGACACGGAGATAAATAATGTTACTCACCCTCACAAGACCCACCACTTATCAAGCTGCATTACCAACCTGGATGCCTCGCCTCGCCTTCGCACCGCATAACACCGCGCCGCGCGGCGACACCCTGGTGGTCATCTTCCTGCGCGGCGCCGCGGACGTGCTCAATATGGTCGTGCCCCACGGCGAAGATGCCTATTATCGACTGCGGCCATCTCTTGGCATCCCGCGCCCCGATGATTTATCCGCCAAAAAAGCAGACCGCGCTCTCGATCTGGATGGTTTCTTCGGCTTTCATCCCTCCATGCAGGCGCTGCTCGATGCCTGGAATTCCCGGCAGCTTGCAATCATCCACGCCTGCGGAGCACCGGATGAATCGCGCAGTCATTTCAAGGCGATGGAGCTGATGGAGCGCGGCGTCGATGATGAGCGCGGTCCTGCCTCAGGCTGGATCGGCCGTCATCTTGCCACATTGAACACGGGCAACTCATCGCCTCTGCGCGCGGTCGGGATGGGGACTCGTCCACAGCGGAGTCTGAGCGGCAGTGTACCCGTCTCGGCGCTACGGTCGATCGCCGATTTTCATCTGGGCGGTGACCCGCGCGCTTTGCAGCAAATGCGCGCCGCCTTGAGCACTGTCTACGAAGGCGATGTGCTGGGGCAGGATACTCTTTCCATTATGGACACGCTGGAAACGCTCGACCCACTGACGTATTCCCCGGCTCATAACGCGACCTATCCCGATACTGAATTCGGTCTTGCCCTCAAACAGACCGCCATGCTGATCAAAGCGGAAGTGGGACTCGAAGTCTCTGCCATCGATGTCGGCGGCTGGGATACGCACTTTGCCCAGGGTTCGGTCACAGGTTTGATGCCCAATCTGATGAAAGACCTGGCGGATGGTCTTTCTGCCTTCCATGCGGATATGCAGCAGCATATGCAAAATCTAACAGTTGTCAGCATGTCCGAGTTTGGACGGCGCACTTCGGAGAATGGCAGCCTCGGCACCGATCATGGTCACGGGAGCATGATGATGGTCATGGGAGGTCACGTAGACGGAGGCAGGGTTAATGGCGAGTGGCCCGGGCTGGCTGACGGGCAAATGATCGGACCCGGCGATCTGGCGGTCACGACCGACTACCGTGATGTCCTGAGTGAGGTGATTACGAAGCGTTTGAACAATCCAGCAGTAGCTGAAATATTTCCCCAATACGAACCGAAACTCAGGAATATTCTTGGCTGATCTGCCGCCTTCACTGGCCCTGAAGTAATTCCAGCTTCAAGCGCATCTTCACATCATTGTCGTTGAATAGCGTCCCGTGATACTGACGCACCGGGTGAATTTCTGTGCGAGGCAGCACGGCGCTGCTTTCCGGGACGGAGCTATCGCCGCTTGGTTTCACGTCGATGGTGATCTTCTTGAACAGTCCGTTGCCGTCGCTCTGGATCTGGAGCCCGGCGGCAGTTTTTATCCCATAACCGAAGATCGACAAGGTGGGAACACTGGAGGTTGTCCCCAGCTCGCGGCGAAATTCACGTGCCATAGGGAGCATCGGACGATAAGCAGGTTTCACCCAGGAGTCATCCTCAAAGAAATGGATCGATTTTCCGTTTTGATCCACGCCGCACGCGTAGACCGGCAGGATCTGATAACAGCTTGGAAACGTTTCGATGATCTCAGTCAACCTTTTTCCCATGAGTCCGAACGGCAGTATATCCACTCCAGTCAGGAGATTGGCAGCAATCTTAGGAACACCCTGATGGGGGCCGCCCATCAGCAGAAGTCGTCCGACTTTTCGGTTTCCGCCAAGCTTCTCCACATAGTAACGGCTCACCAGCGTACCCAGGCTGTGGGCGATGAGCGTAATCGGAGAATTGACATTCCAGCCTTCGACAAAATTTGCAAGTTCACGGGCTGATTGGCGGACATCCTGTCTCCAGTCATATGCAAACTCGATGAAATTGTTCTCACGCTCGTATCCCAATTCCTCGACCAGGTAATCGCCCAGGATATTGTACTGATCGAACGAGATCAGATTGGGAACAATGACCATTTCATTCAGGATGCCTTTTGGCTTCAGCCGGGTATCGTTCTCGGAATACCGATATATCTCCGGATGCTTTAAAAGATAATTTACGTTTGGCCAAACCTGCTCGCTGCCCAGCCACAACTGGGAGCCCATCGTTCCAGGTACAAAAATGACTGGCGTCAAGCCAGACCGTTTATTAAAATCGAGTCCCTCCGCGACGGTCAGTTCCTCGTGTGAAAAACCACTTTTGTACACGAGGCGGACAGGTCCGAGTTGGATCGTGTCGCTGTTTTGCAACTGGCGCTGATCGATCTTCTCATTTCCAACCCTTGTCCCATTGGTACTTTGCAGATCGCGCAGGATAAACTTATCACCCTTGCGGTCAATTTGAGCATGGTTCCTGGATATATTTGAATAGTCGAGCACCAGGCGATTCCCCTCGGTCCTCCCTATGGAATACGAATCCTCAGTTAATAATATTTCCCAGGTCCGGTCTGGAGCATGGATAACCAAACGAGGCAGGGACGTTTCGTTTAATGCAACCGGTACCGTCATTTGATTCCGCGTATGTTCAAACTCAATTTCAGAGTTGATTATCGTGGCTTCCACATGCGTCTCCTGGGTTGGAGGAAGATACTGTATCACGTAACCGCTAATCTCGAATGTATCCCCGGGTTGAAGTTTTGCTTCGGTGATTCTTATTTTGTTTTGCCACACCCCGTTTGCAGATTTCAAGTCTTTCAATGTGATGCCGTCTGGCGTGTATATGATCTCCGCATGATTCCGTGAAACACGTCCGTCATTGAGCACGATGTCATTCGTGGTGGCGCGTCCCATTGTAACGACGGGCTTATTGAGGAAGAATTCCTGACTGACGTCATCTGCCTTGCTTAAGATCAATTTTCCAAAATCATCCATATTTGCTCCTGTGCAAACCGTGAGGATCTATTGATCCGGCTCTGTAATTAGAAAATTATTGAACAATACTTCATACCTCTGCGATTCCAGGGCGGCTGCCAGAATACCGCTGTAACCGGAGTTGAAATCGGTATTGGTAACCTCATCGATGAATACATCGTTTACATACAGGCGCAATGTATCCTCGATACAATCTGCCTGGAGTCGGTTGGTCTCCGTATCGGGATGGATCTCATCGCTCTGCCTCCAGCCGCCCACAAGAGATTCGAACCCACCGTTCTTATACTTCCCAATTGTGTATTCGCCAGTATTCTGGATGACAAAATAATAAAAATTACGGTTATCCTCGATCCGACACAATATTCCATAATATCCGTTTTCCCCTTGTCGAAGCGGCCCGGCATCCACGTATACACTCGAATCATCAAATTGCTCGCTGGTCTTTGCCCACAGCACTGCACCATTTTCGCTAACATTGATGTGATACCCATCGGACTGGTAACTATACTCTCCCTGGACATTTTGGATGGTTGGCCAGCCGCTCGATGGATTGGAAAAGTCATCAGAGTACAGCACAACTTCCTGAGGATCAGAGGTATTGGCAGTTGCAGCAGATGGGATACCGGTCGGGTTCTGCCCCGGGTCAAAAGCCGGAAGCCCAGGCCTGGACCAGAGACCCACCGCGCCGATCGCGATGCATACGAAGAGCAGACACAGCACCGCGCCTGTTCCCGTCAGCCCTGCAATGCGCGGGATCGAAGAACGTGAGGACGGTGTCATGGTTTTGGAAGTTTGAGATGCAGTTTGACCACTCGCAGGTTGGGACGAGATAGATGGAGCAAGTGCGGGCCCGAACTCTTCGCCCGTGTCAACTTCAGTCAAAAGGTCTTCTTTGCGCACTGTAGCGATGGGGCGCGTTACAGGTTTTCCCTCCTGTCGTACTGTGTCAGAAATGCCCCGCAGCTCAAATGCCAGCTCAGACGCGCTGGCATACCGCGCCTCGCGGTCCTTTGCCAGCGCTTTGTGCAGAATACGGTCCACATCAACGGGAAGGTCGGAACGGATCGGGAGGATCGAGGGAATCGGATCAGTAAGATGTTTCATCGCCACGCTCAAAGGCGTCGGTGCGCGAAAAGGTCCGTTGCCGGTCAGCATTTCGAACAGGATGATCCCCAAGGCGTAGACATCGCTCCGTCCATCAAGATCCACATCACTCCGCACCTGTTCTGGACTCATGTAAGACGGTGTTCCAATGATGGCGCTACCTGTCAGATCAGTTGTTGCCTGCGTAAAATGGGCGATGCCGAAATCAGAAATGGCCGGGTTTCCAAAACCATCCAACAGGATGTTTGCAGGTTTGAGATCTCGGTGGACGATGCCCTGGGCGTGGACTGCATCCAGAGCCGGTGCGATCTGCGTGAGGATTTGAGCTGCGTACGCCAGAGGCAGTGCTCCCTCCTTGATCCTGCTGGCAAGGGCACCCCCGGTCATATAACGCATGACCAGATAAGGCTGGTTATTCTGTTCGCCAAAATCATAAACTGGCACAATCGCAGGATGCTCGATCCTGGCAATCAATTGTGCTTCGCGCTCGAAGCGTTCTCGAAAGACAAGATTTTCCTGGAGATTAACAGACACCAACTTGATAGCTACGCTGCGGCGG
>DATFET010000017.1:0-5335 GCA_035250835.1 Anaerolineales bacterium | reverse complement strand
CCGCCGCCAGATTGACCAGAAAGTCCTCCAACTGTGGAGCACTCTGACTACCAGGCAATTATGAACGCATTTTCGGTAACCTTTCTTTTTGAGGCAACGTTTCCACTAAAGTTACCTTTTATTTTGAGGCATCACGCGGGTAGCGGCGCGGCCGCTTTTGGACATAAACTAATCGTCAGGAGCGTCCATTTTCAGGGAGAATCCTGGATCCGGTGTGCCGCCGCGTCCTTCCAAGCCTCAGCCCGCCTTCTGACCATTGAAATTGACACCAGCCCTGGCCGCGTAATCACTGTATCCGCCAATCGTTTCTGCGATGGATCCATCCTCCAGCGCAAAAACGCGGTTGACGGTCCTGTCCAGAAAATAGCGGTCATGGGAGATAACCAGTACGGTCCCGTTAAAATCGTTCAGAGCGTTCTCCAGTATTTCCGCGGAGGCAATGTCCAGGTTGTTGGTCGGCTCGTCGAGCAGCAGGCAGTTTGCTCCAGATAGGACCAGCAGCGCCAGCTGCAGGCGGCTGCGCTCGCCGCCCGAGAGGGAGCCAATCCTCTGGGTTGCCTGCTGGTAGGTGAACAGGTAGCGGATCAGGAGCGAGACCGCATTCGACTCGCTCATGTTGCCAGCCAGCCGCACCGCGTCGATGACTGTCTGGTGGAAATCCAGAGTTTCGTGTTCTTGCGCATAGTAACCGACCTTGACGCTCGGTCCAATTCTGATCTCTCCGCTGGTTGGCTGTTCGCGCCCAAGGATCAAACGCAGTAATACAGATTTCCCCGCGCCGTTCGCGCCGATCAGGCCCACGCGCTCACCATGGCGGATGAGGAAATTAATATCCTCCAGGATGCTGCGATGAGAGAACGATTTGTTGACCTCGATAAACTCCAGCACCTGGTTCGAGCCGCGCCAGCCATTTAATTCAATTCCCAATTTACGGCGCTCGAGCACGGGACGGTCGATCTTTTCCATGCGCTCGATGCGCGCTTCCATATTATGGATTCGGGTAGCGAACTTGTCATTAAAGACGACCCATTGTTTATAGCGCTTCAATGCCATTTCCAACCGACCGATCTCACGCTGCTGGATCTGATAAAGCTCCTCCTGGCGCGCCAGCCGCTCCTCTTTGTCCACAATGTATTCAGTGTAGTTGCCTGTGAAGGTGGTGATCCTGCCGTCCTCGATCTCTGCGATGTGGGTCACACATGCATCCAGCAGGTAACGATCATGCGAGATGATGACAACAGCGCCCGGATAATCGTTGATCAGTTTCTCGAGGTACGCTTTGCCCGGCATATCCAGGTGATTATCGGGCTCATCGAGCAATAGCACGGACGGCCGCGCCAGCAGCAGTCGCGCCAGGCCAATTAGTTTCTTCTGCCCACCGCTCAGCGCGCCGATGGGCTTATCGAAATCGGATTCAGGCAAACCCAGCCCGCGCAGCAGCTCACGGACGCGCGAGTCATAGTTCAAGCCGCCCAGCGATTCAAATTCTTCAAGCAGTTTGTGCTGAAGATCCAGAACGCGTTCCAGTGCTTTCGGGTTGTTGTACACATCTGCTTGCCCAAGCTGCGATTCCACGCGCTGCAGTTCGGCTTCGATTTCGATCACGCGTAGATTTCCCTCCAGGGCCAGTGAGATGGCTGTCCTTTGAGGGTCGAACTCAGGCTGCTGGGGAAGGTAGCCGAGGCTTACGCCTTTGGCTTTGATAACTGTCCCGCCTTTTTCAGGAGAATGCTCTCCATTGATTAATTTGAACAGCGAAGATTTTCCCGCGCCATTCGGTCCGATCAATCCGATTTTTTGATCGTGCTGAACCTCCCAGTTCAGGTCGCGGAAAACGGCGTGAGCGCCAAGGATCAGAGTGGCATTCGAAACATTGATCGAGATCATAAAGACTCCAAATTATTATCCTACACCGCTGGTTGAGTAGCCCCGTGATCGTCGGGGAGTATCGAAACCAGCAGCTTCAAGAGAATAAAGTTTTTACAAGTTACAGGTGGTTTCGATATGAGCCTTGCCCTACTCAACCACCGTGGACTGTCTTAAACAAAAACGCCGCAGACGATAGCCTGCGGCGTGGGAAAGCATAAGGAACGACTACTTATCTTCGGGCAACAGGCGCGTAAATAAAAGTCCCTCCCTATCAAATCCACGCACACCGGTGCATAAAAAGCTGCCGTCAGATTTTTCGTAACGCATAATGACGAGATTATAACATAGTGCAAAGTTGGTTTTATAATTCCTTGCATTCAGATGTATCATGTCTTGTTCGTGGAAAGGAGAGGCTGTGTTTATCGGCAAAAAGGTTTCTAATTTGTCTGTTGTGTTTTCCCTGCTGATTTTTATACTTGCCAGCTGTGCGCCAGCAGTTCCGGCGCAAGTCTCAGCGCCGACGGTCACTTCCACTGATAGCTCGCCCATGACGGGTTTAGGTAGTACAAAAATCTCTCCAAAAGATAACGCCAGTATGCTGTATATCCCAGCCGGACAATTCTCCATGGGCAGTGAACCCGGGTTGACCGATGAGCAGCCCGTCCACACAGTTCAACTCGATGCATTCTGGTTGGACCGCACCGAAGTGACGAATGAGATGTATCGAAGATGTGTCGAAGCAGGGAAATGTGAAGAACCCTACTACCTGACCTACTACGATGACCCACAATATTCCAACCACCCAGTCGTCTGGGTTTCGTGGGTGGATGCGGTCGATTATTGCACTTATGTTGACCGCCGCCTTCCCACCGAAGCAGAATGGGAAAAAGCCGCAGCCTGGGATCCGCTCAATCATCAAAAGCTGGATTATCCCTGGGGAGACAAGTATGACTGCTCGAAGGGAAACTTCGACGATGAAACGCAGCTCGATGCCTCTTTGATGCATGATGGCTCAGTCCGCTGTGATGGGTTTGATCTCACCGCCCCGGTTGGAAGCTACCCTGAGGGTGCGAGTCCTTACGGCGTGCTGGACATGGGAGGCAATGCCTATGAGTGGGTGCATGACGCCTTCATCGAAGTAGATCCGACCGATGCCAGCATCCAGAACTACTATGCGGTTTCTCCACTGGTCAACCCCATGGGCGTTGACCCGGCCATCACGGAATACCGCGTTCTGCGCGGCGGCTCCTGGAATTGGACGTATGGTTTTGGACGAGCAGCCTACCGTCTTTGGTTCGGGAAGGATGATAAGTACGATGGGACAGGATTCAGATGCGCGGTATCGGAGTGAATTCGCTAATTGCCCTTCCATAAACAATACCTCTCTGATAGAATACCACCCGCACGCCGACCGCAACGAAAACCCTCGGCCTCCCCGTCGGGGGTTTTTGTGTGTATAACATACATGTCATTGCGAGCGAAGCGAAGCAATCTCCTGGCTCATCAGTGAACCTGTTTAATGAGGGTATTCTGCTAAACATGAGATTGCGTCGTCGCCTCGGTCTCGATATGATCGAGAAGAACACTCGACCTACTCGACCAGCGGCTCCTCGCAATGACATTTAGAATTAGGTGAAAGAATGCTAACAGAACGAAAAGACTTAAGAAACATCGCTATCATCGCCCACGTTGACCACGGCAAGACCACCCTCGTGGACGGCCTCCTGCGTCAGTCTCATACCTTCCGCGACAACCAGCATGTGGAAGAGCGCGTGATGGACTCCAACGATCTCGAACGCGAACGCGGTATTACCATCCTGGCAAAGAATACGGCCATCACCCTATTTGATCCCACTACGGACCAGCCGGTCAAGATCAACATCGTGGATACGCCCGGCCACGCCGACTTTGGCGGCGAGGTGGAACGGGTCATGAACATGGTGGACGGAGTTCTTCTGCTGGTGGATGCTGCTGAAGGTCCGATGCCGCAGACGCGCTTTGTCCTCAAGAAAGCGCTCCAGATGGGACACAAGGCGGTCGTGGTCATCAACAAGATCGACCGCAGGGATGCCGAGCCGGAACGCGTTCTCAACGAGACCTTTGACCTGTTCATCGAGCTGGGCGCCACCGAGGAACAGGCGGACTTTCCTGTGATCTACGCCCAGGCGACGCTTGGCAGAGCAGGTCTCACCCCGGACGTTGGGCCGGACCTGCAGCCCTTGTTCGATGCCATCCTCACACACATCCCGCATCCTAAAGTGGATCCTGATGCCCCGCTGCAGCTGCTCGTCACCACGCTGGGATACGACGATTACCGCGGCGTCACCGCACTTGGACGCATCTTTGCCGGGCGGATCAAGGCTGGGCAGCGGCTGGCGCGCCTGATCATCGATGGCCGCAGCCTTTCGGAATCTGCCAAATATCTATATACCTTCCAGGGTCTGAACAAGATCGAGATCGAAGAAGCCAGCGCGGGTGAGATCGTCTCACTTGCAGGACTGGACGGGATCGCCATCGGAGAGACGCTTGCCGACCCGAATCACCCCGTCGCCCTTCCCACGATCAAAGTCGAAGAACCGACCGTCCGCATGACGTTCGGCGTCAACACCTCTCCGTTCGCAGGACGTGAAGGGAAGTGGGGAACCTCCCGCCGTCTGCGCGAGCGACTGTTCGAGGAATTGCGTACCAACGTCGCCCTGCGCGTGGAGGAGACGGACTCTGCTGAAAATTTTCTCGTCTCAGGGCGCGGCGAGCTGCATCTCGGAATCCTGATCGAGACGATGCGGCGCGAAGGCTACGAGTTCCAGGTCTCACGGCCGGAAGTGATCTTCCACAAAGCAGACGATGGCGCGCTGCTCGAGCCATACGAAGAAGTGCACATCGAGACCAGCAATGAGACCGTCGGCGCGGTGGTGGAAATGCTTGGGGCGAGGCGCGGCAAAATGATGGATATGCAGGATGCGGGTCAGGGGATGACGCGCATGGTCTACATCGTGCCGACGCGCGGCCTGCTCGGATTCCGCTATCAGTTCCTGACGTCCACGCGCGGCGCGGGCGTGATGCACACGATCTTTCACGGCTACGATGAAATGGCTGGGCCGATGACCACGCGTACCAGCGGCTCTCTGGTTGCCTGGGAAGCAGGCGACGCGACCGCTTATGCCTTGAAATCGGCAGAAGAGCGCGGCACGTTATTTTTTGGACCCGGCGTGGACGTGTATGAGGGCATGGTGGTGGGAGAGAACGCGCGGGCGGGTGACATCACCGTGAACGTCTGCAAGAAGAAGCACCTGACCAACGTGCGCGCTTCGCGCGGCGACATGGAGATCCGTCTCACACCGCCGCGCCAAATGTCGCTCGACGAGGCGGTCGAATACCTGGCGGACGACGAGCTGCTCGAGGTCACGCCTGAATCGTATCGCATCCGCAAACGAATCCTCGATACGGATGAACGCGGCAAGCAGAC
>DATFET010000447.1:0-2908 GCA_035250835.1 Anaerolineales bacterium | reverse complement strand
CTAATACTGTTACTTGTTTACTCGTATGTATTTACTCATTCATCACATCCCCGCTTTGGCCGCCATGTTTCTCAATCAGTCGGATGTTCTGGATTCGCATGGTTTTTTCAGCGGATTTGGCCATATCATAGACGGTCAACGCTGCAACGGAGACCGCGGTCAGGGCTTCCATTTCGACGCCGGTCTTGCCGACAGTTTTTGCAGTTGCCGTAATGACAACCCCAGGCAATGCGTCATCCAGTGCCAGCTCCACGTCCACTTTGGTGAGAGGCAGAGGATGACATAACGGGATCAAGTCCGAGGTCCGTTTGGAGGCGGTGATGCCCGCGATCTGGGCGACGGTCAGGACATCACCTTTCCTGATCTGTCCCGAGCGGATCAAATCCAGCGTCTCCTTGTGCATATGGATTTCGCCACGCGCAACCGCCGTCCGTTCGGTATCCGGCTTGTGACCGACGTCCACCATGCTGGCGCGGCCCTGTGCATCAATATGAGTCAGCTTTTTTGACATGCAGAAATTATATCGTAACAGAGTATAATTTTCCGCCTATGGAGAACCTGCTGGGACGTCAGCTAAGTTACACCGTCCAGACACCTGTTTATGAAGGGCCGCTTGACCTGCTCCTCAGCCTGATCGAGCGCGCCGAACTGGATATTACAGCCGTGTCACTGGCATCAGTCACCGATTCGTATCTGTCTTACATCAACAGTCTCGAGCAGGTCAATCCTGACGAGATATCCGCTTTCCTGTTGATCGCTGCAAAACTCCTGCAAATCAAATCAGAGGCGCTGCTTCCCAGGCCGCCTGTCCGCGGATCCAGCGAAGAAGATGCGGGACAAACCCTGGTCGACCAGTTGAAGCTCTACAAGCGCTACAAGGAAATTGGCATGTGGATGCACCGGCGCCAGGAGGACAAACTGCGGACATTTCTGCGGATCGCCCCACCCCCCAAAGTTGAACCGAAACTCGACATGTCAAATCTCACCCTCGAGAAGCTGCTCACTGCCGCCGCGGAGGCATTCGCCAAGGAACGAAATAAGCAGCCGCTGGGAATGATCATTGCGCCTCCCCGTATTACGATCCGTGAGAAGATCGACCTGATCGCCAAAACAATGAAGGAAGTGGAACGCGCAAGCTTCCGAGCCTTGCTAACACAAGGAGCTTCTCGTCTGGAAGTGGTTGTAACGTTCCTGGCAATGCTCGAACTGGTGAAGCGCTACCGTATCCATGCTCACCAGGAGAGTCTTTTCGGGGAGATCGAGATCGACCGTATGCTGGAGTGGTCTGAGGACGAAGAGATCGAAATCGAATTCGAGTAAATAGCTTGTAGTGGCTCACAGCAAAGATTTCCACTTCAACAACCACTTCATACCCAGGCTGGTTGTTTTGTTTTTAGATATAGATATGCAAGCCACAAGGCAATCAATGCGCCAAGAGTATCGTAGACCAGCACATCAAACAGGCTCGAGTATCGCCCTGGTACAAAGGATTGGTGGTATTCATCGGTCATGGCGTAAAGGACAGCCAGGAACCAGGCGAGCCAAAATTTATTCCCCCTGAATCCAAAAATCCGCCAATAGGATAAGGCCAGGATGCCGTACCCGATTATATGTCCGCCCTTGTTGACAATACGTTCCAGCAAGCGGTCCTGCATATCCATGGAAGGACCAGCGGAAAACAGGAAGATTGCCAGCATTGTCAGCACGGCAGGAATGACCCTCATGATGATGTTCTTGGACGGGGAAAGAGAATCAGGATGCATAAGCCGACTATAAAATAATAATCCACATGCTGGAAGATCGTGGCTTATCGGACAGACATACCGTTACAATGTAAGCAAATGTTATGGATACCATAAAGAAGAATGAGGTTTTGCTAAAAAGCAGGGAAGGCTGGCTGTACTTTAGCGAACCTTTTCAAATGATCATTGCTTCTACACCGCAAGATGTTCCAGGCGCGTTGAATGAGGTTGAGAGGCTGGTTGAGGAGCGCGGCTGGCATGCGGCGGGATTTCTCAGCTATGAGGCAGCCTCGGCATTCGACTCGGTGCTGCCCTCCAGGTCAATTAATGGATTCCCGTATCTCTGGTTTGGACTCTACTCCCATCCACAGTCGGTTGATCTCCCCAAACCTTCGCATCCCAAGATCGCATTGGACTGGCAGCCAACCGTTGACCGCAAATCCTACGATGCAGCGATCGATAAGATCAGGGATTATATCGCCAACGGCCGGACCTATCAGGTCAATTACACTATGCGCCTGCAAACCGATTTTGACTCAAGCGCATGGGAGTTTTTTCTGCACCTCGCGCAAACCCAAAATGAACATGCCGCCTATGTGGACACAGGTCGCTACGCCATCTGCTCGGCATCACCAGAACTTTTCTTTGAACTAAACGGGGGTACGATCACATCCCGTCCCATGAAAGGGACAATCCGGCGTGGGCGCACAACTCGTGAAGACCAGGCCCAGGCACACTGGCTGAAGCATTCAGAAAAGAACCGCGCCGAAAACGTCATGATCGTGGACATGATCCGCAACGACCTGGGGCGGATCGCGAAGATTGGCAGCGTTCACGTCCCAGAACTCTTCACCATTGAGCGTTATCCCACCCTCTGGCAGATGACTTCGACCGTCACTGCACAGACCACCGCCTCTATAACACGAATATTCAGCGCGCTGTTCCCATGCGCATCCATCACTGGCGCGCCAAAGGTCAGTACAATGAGAATGATCCATGAACTGGAGACCACCCCGCGCAGGATATACACCGGTTCAATCGGATACATCTCGCAGGGTCGAGCGGCGAAGTTCAATGTGGCTATACGCACAGTATTAATTGATAAACAGGTTCAAAAAGCAGAATATGGTGTCGGCGGAGGCATCGTTTGGGATTCGACCAGCGCA
>DATFET010000418.1:0-6622 GCA_035250835.1 Anaerolineales bacterium | reverse complement strand
ATTGCAGAGAATCCCACAGATATTCAACCTGTTTTGGATGCAGTGGCAGAACGGGCTGCAAAGCTTTGTAATTCCTACGATGCGGTGATTGTCCGCATAGAAGGTGATTATTATCGGATCGTCTCACACTGGGGACCGGTTCCGATCCCGGCCGAAAATCTGCTAAATGGAATTCCCTTCAACCGCGAAAGCGTGACCGGACACGCCATGATGGATAAGAAATCCATTCATATCCATGATTTACTGGCAGAGCCTGAGAATAAATATCCTCTCAGCAGAAAATATTATCAAACCAGTCAACAGCGCACCATGCTGGTTACGCCGCTCCTGCGGGAAAACGAGGTCATCGGTTCGATCATGATCCGCCGCCAGGAGGTTGATCCCTTCACCGAGAAACAGATCGGCCTGGTGAAGATCTTTGCTGACCAGGCGGCAATCGCTATCGAGAACGTGCGGCTTTTCAACGAAACGAAACGCCTGCTCAAAGAAACAGAACAACGTGCAGCCGAACTTGCTATCCTCAATAGTGTCGGCGATGCCATGGGTCAAAGCCTCGACGTGAAAACAGTGACGCACATTGTGGGCGAAAAAGTTCGCGACATTTTCAAAACGGAATTTGTGAATATCAACCTTCTGGATCCTCAGACGAATCTGATCCATACCCTGTATAACTATTGTGGGCGCGATTACGATGTAAGCAATGAGCCTCCGCTGCGATTGGGCGAAGGCATGATCTCGCACGTAATATTGAGCCGCCAGCCTCTGCTGCTCTCGAGCGCGGAGGCGATGAGTGAGTACAACCCCGCCACTTATCAAGGCTGGATGTCAGATATGGAGGATTCGGAATCCTATATGGGTGTGCCGATCATCGTAGGAGAAAAGGTGCTGGGCGTTGTGGATGTTCAGAGTGTTCGCAGGAACGCCTTCAATGAAGACAATGTTCGTTTGCTCTCTACCCTGGCATCGAATATGGGCGTTGCCATCGAGAACGCCCGCCTCTTCGATGAAGCCCAGGAGGCCCGCGCGGCTGCCGAGCAGGCCAACGAAGCCAAGAGCTCCTTCCTCGCCACCATGAGTCACGAGATCCGCACACCCATGAACGCGGTCATCGGCATGAGCGGTCTCCTGATGGATACGGAGCTCAATACTGAACAACGCGACTACGCCGAAACAATCCGAAGCAGCGGTGACGGCCTGCTCGCCATCATCAATGACATCCTGGATTTCAGCAAGATCGAGGCGGACAAAATGGACCTGGATGTTCAGCCCTTCGACCTGCGCGAATGCGTCGAATCCGCGCTGGACCTGACGGCCGGGCGCGCCATCGAAAAAGGGCTGGACATCGCCTACATCATGGATGATGATGTGCCAGCCGGCATCCGCAGCGACGTCACTCGTCTGCGCCAGATCCTCATCAACCTGCTCAGCAACGCCATCAAGTTCACTGAGAGTGGCGAAGTGGTCCTGACCGTCAAGCGGGGCAAAGCCAGAAATGAACTGCTATTCAAAGTCCGCGACACAGGCATCGGTATCTCGGAGAATCACATGAGCCGGCTGTTTCAGTCCTTCTCTCAGGCTGACTCCTCCACCACACGCAGGTTTGGCGGGACAGGTCTGGGTCTCGTAATCAGCAAACGCCTCGCAGAGATGATGGGCGGTCAGATGCACGCCGAAAGCCAGGGGTTAGGCCAAGGCTCGAAATTCATCTTCACCATCCAGGCCGAATCCGTGGATGTCCCCGAACGCAGGGCTGCGCGCGACATAGCGGGCATCCAATCCATGCTGCAAGATAAATGTGTGCTCATTGTGGACGATAATGCCACCAACCGCCGCATCCTGGCTCTCCAGACCGGAAAGTGGGGGATGAAACCCAGGGAAACCGAGCAGCCGCTCGAAGCACTGAAATGGGTGGAGACCGGTGAACAATTCGACCTCGCCATCCTCGACCTGCAAATGCCTGAGATGGATGGTATTATGCTCACGCGTGAAATCCGCAGGCTGCGCGGGGGAAAACCGATGCCGATCATCCTGCTGACATCTCTGGGCAGGCGCGAGATCGGGGCAGACGATCTGGACTTTGCCGCCTATCTGACCAAGCCCCTCAAACCTTCGGCTCTTTACGACGCCCTGGCGGGTATCTTCGCAAAGAATCTCGTCTCCCCGAAAGTTGACTCTGCCGCCTCCGCCCAACACGGAAAACCCGTCATCGACGCGGAACTGGGCCGCAAGCACCCGCTGCGCATCCTGCTGGCGGAGGATAATGCAGTCAATCAAAAACTCGCCCTCCGCATCCTTGACCAGATGGGCTATCGCGCCGACGTTGCCTCCAATGGTATTGAGGCAATTGAATCTGTCGAGCGTCAGACGTATGACGTGATTCTCATGGATGTGCAAATGCCTGAGATGGATGGACTCGACGCGACCCGCGGCATCCGCAAACTGATGAAAGTTACACAGCCGCACATCGTTGCCATGACCGCCAATGCTATGGAGGGCGACCGCGAATTGTGTCTCGCCGCGGGCATGAACGATTACGTTAGCAAGCCTATCCGTGTAAACGAGCTGGTGGCTGCATTATTGAAGGCTGAGAGAAGGCAATAATACGTATTCATTCACAATACAAAAGGAATTCCATTTATGTCTGTAATCGATCCCACTACTTTCAACGAGCTCAAGCAGATGTCCGGAGAGGACTTTATCAACGAACTGATCGATGCTTTCCTCGAGGATGCACCCGTTATGATTTCCAATATGGTGGGCGCGCTGGCTGCCGGGGACGCGGATGTCTTTCGCAGGAATACCCATTCCTTGAAGTCGAATGCCAATACCTTTGGCGCCGTGGAACTCGGTACACTTGCTCGTGAGCTGGAAATCATGGCCAGGGAAAATAACTTGAATATCGGGGACAGGCTCGAGGTCCTGAAAGGGGCGTATGAACATGCTGCAGAAGAGTTAAAAGGAATGCGCACATGAGATCCAGGCATGAACCTGGCCGGCTGCTCGTTGTTGACGATAATAAAGTCAACCGCATCCTGCTCTCGCGCGGGCTCGAGGGGGATGGGCACACCATCGAAACAGCAGAAAATGGCAGACAGGCTTTGGAGAAACTGCAAGCCGGATCTTTTGATCTCGTCCTGCTGGATATCGAGATGCCTGAGATGGATGGCTATCAGGTGCTCGAAGTCTGCCTGAAAGACCCGGAGCTTCGTAATCTTCCCATCATCATGACCTCGTCGCTGGATGAAATCAATAGCGTCGTGAAATGTATCGAACTGGGTGCGGAGGATTACCTCAATAAGCCCATCAATCCCATATTACTGCGGGCGCGGGTCAATGCCAGCCTTGAAAAAAAACGCCTGCGCGACGAACAGCGCAAATTGTTCCGCACATTTGCCACGAAAGAAGTCGCGGATGAATTACTGAAGTCCGGATTCTCGCTCGGCGGAAAGTATGTCAACGCGACTGTTTTGTTTGCCGATATTCGTGCATATACGACCTATTCGGAAAATGAGGACCCGGCTGAGATCATTGATCTCCTCAACAATTATTTTGCATTGATGTTCGATGCCATTACGGGTCATCATGGTACTGTTAACCAGATGCTAGGCGATGGATTGATGGCGATCTTCGGTGCACCCATTCACCGTGACAGTCATCGCGAAGAAGCCGTGCGGGCTGCGCTTGAGATGATGAGCCTGCTGGAGGGATTCAATCAGCAACAGGCATTGCTGAATAGAACACAGATCCAGGTTGGGATCGGTATGGCTACCGGACGGATGATCGCAGGCTATACGGGCACGCAGCACCGCGCAACTTACACCTGTGTAGGTGACGCCGTTAATCTGGCGGCGCGCATCGAAGGCCATACCAAGGTGGTTCAGCATCCCATTTTGATCGATCAGTACACCAGGGAAGGTTTGCCGGAAGATATCCAGGTGGAGCCCCTTGGACCGGTGACCTTCAAGGGCAAACAACAGGCGATCAATGTTTTTGCCATCGGGACTATGTAACAGTATTTTATAATGGGTCCATGATTTCCAGCCTCCTGAAGGGACGAGGCGTTCCTTTCATATTTTTCATTACAACCATCCTGGCCTATGGATTACTCCTCACGCAGACAGGTTTTTACTGGGACGATTGGCCATTCGTCTGGATCGCAAAGTTTTTAGGACCGGCTGATTTTTTTCCTGCATTCGCCAACATACGTCCATTTTTAGCCCCGATCTTTTTTATTACAACCAGTCTGCTCCCACCCGAGCCTATTTACTGGCAGATCTTCATGCTTGTCATCCGCTTCGTGTCGGGACTTTTAGCCTGGTTCATATTTAGTCGGGTTTGGCCAAAGCACAGACAGGCAGCACTGGCTGCATCCTTCCTGTTCCTCGTCTTTCCCGGGTACAGTCAGCACTGGGTGGCCTTCACTCACATCAACCAGGAATGGGTGGCCTTCCTTTTTTATCTGTTTTCCTTGGGTCTGACTGCCCGCGCACTGCGGAATCCTCAACGCTTTAAGACCAATACAGTTCTCGCCCTCCTGTTTCTGGTACTGGGCGTCTTCCCCACCGAATATTTTGTCAGTCTTGAGCCTCTGCGGTTTCTGTTTATCTGGGTGGTTGTTTCCGAGGAGACCAAGCAGATCAGTCAGAGATTTCAGAAGACCCTGAAGATTTGGCTGCCATACATGGTGATCTGGCTGATCAACATCGCCTGGCTTGCCTATTTCTTTTTTGTTGCTTCCTTTGGCTCGTACGACGTCGAGGTGGTGAGTAAGCCTCTTTCGTTCATTGAAATTGCCAGGGCAGTGGGAGAAGCCATCTGGAAGGCAGGCTTCTATGTGTGGGCGCAGGTACTCATATTGGTATCCGAGGCGATTACTGCACCCTCCTCCATTTTGATGTTCTTGTTGATCGGCGCTTCCGCTGTTTTCCTGTATTTCTACCTCAAACGGTTTGAGGGCTCGAACGATCATCGTGTGACTCCTGCGGTCTCGATGCTCGCGATCGGTCTCGCCGGGATTTTGCTCGGACGGCTGCCTTCCTTTGCCGCAGACCTGCCGCTCACGCTTCAGTCCAGCAATGATCGCTTCATGATCTCGATGATGATCGGCGGCAGCCTGTTTATCACGGGACTGGTGGAGCTCATCGTCAGGAACCAAAGCCTCAAAACTTTTTTGTTTGCCGTATTGATCGCCATAGGGATCGGGCAGCAATTTTATAATGCCAATATCTTTAGAAGGGATTGGTTAAAACAACAGGATTTCTACTGGCAGCTTGCCTGGCGCATCCCTGAGATGAAGCCCGGCACACTGCTTATAACCGACCAGCTGCCGGTTGACTATGAAACGGATCTTTCGTTCAGCGCGCCGATCAACTGGATCTATGCGCCAGAGTACACGCGCTCCACCGTGCCTTATGGTCTGATCTACACGGAGAAGCGCCTCGGGGGATCACTCCGCTCACTTCAGCCGGGTGAGGATGTCAAGGTCTACCTGCGGACCGCCCACTTCGACGGGTCAACTGCACAGGCCATCGTGATCCACATGCCCAAAAACGGATGTCTGCGCGTACTGGGATCCGAATGGGATGACGAGGTCACGTATGGGGGTCAATCTGTGTTTCTGACGGAGGCGATCCCACTCTCGGACCCTGACCTGATCAACGTGGATTCAGAAAACATCCCCGCATTGCCCTTTCTCTCCGAGCCTGAACATGGCTGGTGTTATTACTACACAAAAGCAGAATTAGCGCGCCAGAGACAGGACTGGGAGCAGGTAAATGATTTGTTTGCAGAAGCAGCATCTCTTGGCTATCAGGCTGGCGATCCATTTGAATGGCTGGTGTTCATCGAAGGTCAGGCGATGAGCGGAGACATTCAGGCTGCGACAGAACTTTCCCGCCAAACGTTCAGATCGGAACAAAGGACGCGCAAGGGATTGTGTCAGCTTTGGAAACGCGTGCAGGAAGCAGATCCAGCATTGGGTGGGGACAAGACGCGAGTGGATGAAATCATGGAAGATTTTCAATGCGCGCCTTGATCCCTCAAATATCTCATCCCATAACTTGACGCGTTAAAAGGGATGTGCTACCATCATTGAAACTTTTGTTCGAGATTGAGGAGATTGCCATGGCCAGTATGAAACGAGGCGCAGTGGTTGCATCCATGCTTGGGTTGATCGCGATCATATCTTCCGCATGTAACCAGCCATACTCAACGCCCCCAAGTGTTACAAACACGCCCATTAATCCCAATAGTCTGTTTGCAACGCCCCTTGGACAACCCACCAGCATGACCGATGTGCAAAACTTCGCAACAGGCACAGCGCTCGCAATTCAATCGGGGACTCCCCAGGTTGGCATCGTTACGGCGACACCCGGTGGGAATACAAGCCTGACGACAACTCCCACTTCGATGATTCAATTGCCCACCAATGCAGTGACAACACCGACAGCCACGCTGGCTGTTTCCACCGCTCAGCCAGGAACGACAAGTCAGCCGGCGGCGACTTCTGTGCCAGGTTCGCGCCCGGGTACCTATACTCTTCAAGCTGGTGAATTTGTTTATTGTATCGCCCGCCGTTTCAACGTAAATCCTGATGAAACGTTATCGCTTAACGGTCTGGCCG
>DATFET010000413.1:0-7459 GCA_035250835.1 Anaerolineales bacterium | reverse complement strand
TGACAACTTCATCCTTCAATGTTTCAACGCCCATGACAATGTAATCCACGCCGGCTTGTTTATATAGCGGGATCAAATCCGCATCGCGGACCACATCGATCTCTCCACATTCTGCCATGACGATCCGATCTGCATAGGACGGATAGACACCGCCATACACCACGCGGAGATGTGGAAGCTTCTGATGAATTGCTCGAATCGTTTTCAGCGCGGTCCGATGCGCGGCCGTTGAACCGGAATGTCCCAACAGGATATAGTCCGCTTTAAAATCAGAAATCTCCCTGATAAGACGTGGAATGCTCCACCCGTATAAATCATGATCGATCAGTTTTACTGTGAATCCTGCATCAATTAACGGTCCCCCGATGCAGACCAGCCCAAGTGGGATAAGATACCCCAACCCATGCTTGTTGGCAATGAAATGTCGTGCGGGATTGATCAACACGATTCGCCCTGACATATCGCCTCCTACCGCTTGTCGTACAATAAAGTAAACTTTTTAACCTGCAATGCAGAGAAGAATCAGGACTTGAAGTTTACATAATTATGCGGCACTCTGTAAATCGGACTATTTGGATATTCTTTATTGTGAATTTTATCACTATGCACGCGATTGTCAAGAGGGAATAAAAAAGACTCGACAGGCTTTGGCCTGTCGAGTCTTTTTTATTCAAACGATCTTTTATCTGGATGGCGAAGCTCTCAACCTTCTCACCAGAAAGATGACAATCACTAAGGCAATTGCCACCATGAGCAGGCCCGGTATGCCGATGTCATCTGCAAAGCCGGTATTGGGCAGCGCAGTCGAAGTGGCGATCACCGTTTGGGTGGAGATGGCAATCTGCGTGAATCCCGCAGCAATTGTCATGGTTGCAGGATTCTGTGTGGAGACTGCCAGCTGGGTTTGGCCTGCGGCAACCGTGGCAGCGGCATTAATCTGTGTGGAAGCCACTTGGGTAAGGCCTGCGGCAAGCGTGCCAGCGGCAGCGGGATCCTGTGTGGAAACTGCCAGCTGGGTTTGGCCTGCGGCAACCGTGGCAGCGGCATTAATCTGTGTGGAAGCCACTTGGGTAAGGCCTGCGGCAAGCGTGGCAGCGGCAGCAGGGTCCAGCTCTGATGGGGATCCAACTGGTGTGGAAGTTGCCTGGGCAATGACCGGCGTATTTGTAGGCGGAACAGTGTTCGTCACAGCGGCAGTCATTGTGAGAGCTTGTTCCGCTGCATTCTGGGTTAAGCCTGCTTCGATGGTTCCAGCCTGCTGTGAAGCCTGCGCCTGTGCCGTGCCTTCTGCCTGCTGGCTGGTGGTTCTTGAGAAGAGGATGTATGCGGCAACAGCGCAGAGTGCAAGTAAAACGAGAGCGCCGAGAATGCCAGCTGCGATCAGGAACGTACGATTACTGGATTCCTCGGGCGGGGTTTCCTCCTCAAATGTTGGTTCTTCATCGTATGTTGACATGGTGCACTCTCCTCAAAGCTCTATTTATCGAATCAATTATCCCACAACTTCAAGATTAACCAAAGGCACTAGCACGTTCTCACCATTTTCAAGCTTCACATCGGCAGAAGCCGCGCGCAATCCGCTGGGCAGCAGACTGAGTCCCGCAGGCAGGTTCGCGATCGTCCCCACCATACCTGCATAAGGCGGACGACGCATTCGCACAGGCTGACCTACGGCAAAAATTTCAAATGGATTTGGCTCATCGGGTTCACTCGAGATCGGCAGCGGGATGATGACCTCCGGTCGGCTGCCTGTATAACGGTCAAAGTGTTCAGCATTGACCGTGGCTTCGCGCTTGTTATTTGTCGTCAGAAGCTTGAAAGCAGCAGAGTTCATCGGAAGTGCACCGAATCCCTCCGTCACCAGGATGGGATAACGCATCTGATAGGCAGACGCGGTCAGCGACGAAGACAGGCTGGATAGTATCAACCCGCGCACCGGCAGTTCTGCCGCAGTCTTTAATGTATCCAGGTCACGGACCTGACCAGCCAGAATGACTGAGCCGCGCAGGCTGACATCCAGGCGGCCTGCCGAGAGGACATCCTCAGGTTTTTCGAGCAGGCTGACCATCAAGCCGTTATCGATCCGCCCATTCCCCCACACACCCTGTATCAACGCGCCTGCGGTGCGGATGATTACACCTCTATCCGGGATCACCTGCGTGACCACGCCAGGCAGCCCAGCCCGCAACTCGATGTGTGTGTTACCCACTTCCATCAGGACCTGCCCGCTGCCAGCCACCATGACACGCCCGGCTCGCGGCGTCTTGATCTTCTGCGGAATCAACCCGGATTTCTCGGCTACCAGCGCGCCCTGCGCCAGACTCTCCCCTTCCTTGACCTTGATCAATTTATCTGCTGCCTCTGCCGAGATGCCGAATTGTCGTGCCACATCCAGCAGCACGTGCTCGCGGGCAAAGTTCGCCTCGGCAACTACATCGGTCGGGTTGACGCGCTGGTTAACATGCATGTTGACCTTGCCGGAAACGGGCAGGACGCGTTTCCGCACGATCGTGGTGAGAGGCAAAACATGGAGTACGGGTGCAAACATCCTAGCCTCCCACCGCGTACGACCATCTCTTCATCAGCTCACGTCTGCGGACTGGGTCATTGTGCAGCTGGAGCGGACGTCCACGCGCATCGATAACTACGCCGAGTGCGCCGCCCGTCACCGGGACAACGCCTCCCTTGCCGAGGCCCAGACCGGCGTCCGCGCGGCGAAGCGGCTGCAGGCTGAGACTTGCGGTCTTCCCGCTGGGCAGAGGCAAGACCTCCAACCCACCGAATTTGACATCCGCGCGGGCTTCCGTGCCATCCTCGTAGGCAAGTTTCGCACGCAGAACCTGGTCGCCATAGCTCGCGGAGGCAACTACAGAGATTACCGTGCCCAATCCAATGAAAGCACCCGATTCGATCACCTGGACGGGCAGGTAATGATTGCGGGATGCAGCTGCGCCAAGTAGCGGCAGTAAATTATTCTGATCCAGCAGGACCGGATGAATACCCACCGGCTGGATTGCATCTAGCATGAGCAGCAGGCTCTGCCCAAGCGAGGGTCCCTCGCTGATCACACCTCCGCCGCCAATGATCAGATCGAGAGGCGGCATCCGATCGACGTGTGGGGGGCGAATGTTGTCCGGGAAATTCTTGCGGGCATTCTGTACAGAGAGATACAACGCCTGGCGCGCAATCGCCTGTGAAATGGCCTGTTCATCCTTCGTAGCTGGGATGGCAGATGGATAGATTGATTTTTGGAAAAGATATTCGCGCAGCGTGTTTGTGGAAATATCGAGCTGTAACCAACGGGCAATATCTTCGACTGAAGTGTACTGGAGGATTCCCGCCAGGTTTTCACCCAGCCCAAACTGTGGATACACACCAAGGGTAAGATCGCCGTTGAACCCGGCCGCGACCGAGACAGCTGACGCTCCTACATTTACGCCCAGCAGGCCGCGGGTAGATTGATACAGCTTGCTGAGGAATCGGATCATCCGTCCGTGTGCATACGCAGTTGGGAGGATGGATCCGCCAGACCATAGATTGAGCTCGTCCACACCTTTGATCTGCCGCTCACGCAGTTTCATCACAAGCGAGGCAAGCTCAAAACTGGCCGGTGCAAGGTCTTCGGTCTCGAGCGTTGGACGCACATTACCACCGATCTGAAGCCTGCCGGCATGGCCACCCAGTAGATCCTGCACCTCATGGGCAAGCTTCTGGTTGCCAGCATACAGTACCATTGGACGTTTTTCCTCGGGCATCAAATAACAGGCAAGCCCCACTGCCTCCAGCATTTTCTGGACGGAGCGTGACGCACCCCCGTCCGTGCCGCCGGTCAAGAGGACCAGGTCCGGGCGGGAGCGGACAATACTGTCCATCTGCCGGTCTGGCTTGCGATGGTCTGAGAGGGCAAGAATGTCCACCACCCGACTGTAGGTCGACTCTGCCAGGCGCCGCGCACTGATCAGCGAAACATCCGGCTGCAAACCGACGACAACCGTTTTGACCACGGGTCCAGCTGAAACGGTGGCGACAACCGCGTCCACACCGGAGCCATCCGGCCGGGACGGCGCGATCAGGTTGTTATCCTGCGCGCCGAGCAGTGCCGCACCGGTAATATTTTGCAGGTTGGTGATCGCAGAGCGGACACCGAGACCGATATCCATGAACGGCGCTTCGGCTGTGGAAGGAGCCTGTCCCGACGCGACGAAGCGGTACTGTCCCTCGACAACATCGAACAGCACGGCACGAGTCGTCGTCGCGCCGACATCGATTGCTAGAATGGATTCATTTTGGACCAGCGAGGCAGGCATAATTTATAAACCGATGAGTTGTCTGGTGGTATTGATGAGTGAGCTCAGGCGCTCGATCATGGCGGTCAAGGCTGCCATGTACACTCCGGCGAAGAGTACCCCAAATGTGATGGCGATAAAGACTCGTCCGAAGCGGGCCATTCCCTCCGTGAAGCGGTTCTGTTTGGCGGTACCATCCGCGGCGCGCCCACGGGTGAAATGAAAAGCTGCCAGCGTGAGAACAGTTCCAAAAAACATGATCGTCCCCTCGAACAGCCGCAGTAAAATCGTCGAGCCTTGCGCGCCGCTGAGATCGAATGCGTCCATGGCAGCCTCTGCCTGGGGGATCAAAGTCCCGATCAGCGCGCCTCCGACTGCCGTCGCAGCACCCACACCGACGAGCACAGCCATCGCAAAATTCCCGATCCAGGAGATGCGCGGGGAAAGTTTTGCCAGCAGTGAGATACTCAGGATCAGCGGGACGATCAGCAGCATCAACTGATTAATATCGCCCAACCGTGAGAACAACTTTGGCACAAGGACATTGTGCCAGACCGCGGTCGCAGTGTACCCCGAAGAAATCCCGATGAACAGATAAATGGTGAAACGGAACAGGGGATTATCGCCGATCAGGTAGCTAAAGACCAGTAGCGTGAGAATAAGACCGACAAAGGCGGCGGCGATTTCGATAGACATTGCCCTATTCCTCTGCAGCCTGCGCGCGGCGGGCGGGAATTCCTGTGAAAACACTCCATAAGCTGCCAACCACAATCGACAGAACAGCCAGTATCATTCCCACGCCGAAGGCGTCCCAGTAGGAACGTGCGATCCCTGGGCGATTGTCATTGAGAGACTCGTAGCGCGCGGCTACTGCAAGACCATTGATCAAGCCGTCGACCTGTCCTGAAGAGACGTAGGGTTGAAGCATCGGCCCGGCTTGTGCACTCGATACAGCCAGGAATGGCTGACCGGCAGAGGCAGGGTCAGACTCCTTGAAAGCGTGCACTTGTTCCACCCATGCACGGGCTGAGTCGGCGTGATCGGTCAGCAGAAGTATTGCAGCATATTCAGAGAATCCGAGCACCGGAGAGGAAGGAATGGCTGCCGAAGGAGACTGAATGAAAGCAAGCACGCCTGCTTCTCCGCCGGGCAGGTATCCCATGTTGGTGTAATTCTGTCCTTCAACGTATCCAAGGCCATCGGGCTGATTGATGCCCGTGTTTACCAGCAGGCGCTCGATGAGTGCAGTTCCCGCCGGTGAGTCGGCAAGAAATGAGAGGTGAGGCTGACGCAGCTGGATCATCTGGTCCAATAACGGACCGCTGGAGGCTTCCATTTCTCCGGACAGTGCAGCCTCATAATCTAAGATAGCAAGCACCGGCGCGTTTTCTGGAATGGTCATCAACGCGTCCGGTATCGTACTTGCCGCGGGTGGAAGAGATGCAGAGACCGGCATGATCTGGGTACCGGAAAAGACAACTGCGCCAAGTGCAAAGATCATTAAACCGGCGATCACCCAGCGAAGAATGCGTTGAGAGATCAATACAGGAGTTGAAACAAGCGGACGGGGCGTGGTTTCACCCAGCAGGATCTGTTCCAGGATACCCGCTCCTGCCTGTTGTTCGTCAGTTGCCTGTAGCTTGAGTGGGATGGGTTGGGGCTTGCGTAACGCGCCAATGGCTACAGCCGGGATGGCGCCTCTCAGCCCAGCAAGCGGACCTGCGAGCTCGGGTGGCTGATCCTCCACACCGGGTGCGGTCTCAGAGATAACCGCCTCCACCGGTCGCATGGCCTGTACCCACAATGGCAAATCCACCGGTGAAAGTGCATCGCCGCCTTCTTCATGGACACCGATCTGCTCAACCGGCTGGCTGCTCGCAGGCGGGGGATGTGAAAGCCAGTCTGGCAGATCCTCAGAGAATATCGACTCTACATCCTGGCTGATCAGCGGAGAGGAGTCACTGGGAGGGGGGATAACGGCCGGGTCCGCGGATAAAGGTTCCGGCTGGGAGGGAGCCGGTCCTTCATCCTCCAGCGCAGCGCCCTGCATAAAACTCTTCCAGGTGAATGGTTCTTCAGGTGTGGAAGGAATCTTGTACTCCTCGCGGAATTGGTCCAGTGCCTGCGGACCCACCGGCATAGAAGGTTGCTCAGTTGCATCCTTCAGCCAATCCGGCATCGATTGATCGTCCGTTTCAGCGAGCGGGGAAGTGCGGCGAGGTGTAAAGGGCGGAATGTGAGGCAGTTCTTCAGATGCTTCATCTTTACGAGCAGGTTGATCCTGGTCTAAAGAAGCCGCAACAAACGGCGCGGCAAAGAGCGCTCCTGAATTGGACTGCAAGTTATCGAGCCAGTTCAGGTCTTCCTGCTGGCTGGGTTCATCTTTGCCGGGGTCGACAGATTGTGACACCTGGGAAGCTACAGCCAGTTCGTCGAGCCAGTTCAAGTCATCCTGAGGAGCAGGAGGGGCAGAGGCAGCCTGTGAGGGCTGGGAGGGCTGTTGAGCAGGTACAATCGTGTCAGGCAGACCGCCCAGGTTATCGAGCCAGCTCAGATCATCCTGAGATGAAGCGGGAGTGGAGCCAGCCTGTGCTTGTGTACCAAACACGAAGGACGAGTCATCGTCCTGTTTCGGCGTGGAAGGCTTGTCTGTCTTTTTTGATTCAGCCTCGAGGTTGCGAAGCCAGCTTAAGTCTTCTTCCTCCTGTGAAGGAGCGGGTGAGGCATCACTGCTGGGGCTCCAACAAGAATCAGCTTCAAGCGAAAATGGCTCGGCAGGCTGTTCTGAAGCCCTGGCAAACCACTCGGATAATTCATCGTGTTCAGGGGAAGCCGGGGATTGCTCAACTGATCCGCCCATCGAGGAGAGAGATTCGGGGGGTTCCGGCTTGCTTTCCCCACCAAACAATGATTCACTGGACCCCGCAAACAAATCAGAGTCGGGTTGGGAGGGTGCGGCCGGCGAGGCGGGTTTTTCATCCGCTTTGGGACTGAGTCCCGCCAGCCAGTCGGGGACATCATCATCGTCTGCTTTAGCAGCTTGGAAGGCAAGTCCAGCCAAAAGATCAGGCGGTTCCTCCTTCTGGACCTTTGGCATGGAGGCTGCTTGAGCGACATCTTCCTCAGCCGAATCTCTTGACTGCCTGTGGACTTCCTTGAGCCAGTCAGGCAGA
>DATFET010000037.1:0-3122 GCA_035250835.1 Anaerolineales bacterium | reverse complement strand
CGATAAAAATATGCTCGAAGAGATGTCCATCACGCACGCTCACAACAAGACTATCGGCGGTCATTATGCCTCACCTGATTTGGGGCTCGCTTTTCATGGATATGTGGCAGGCGGCGCGGAAGATGACCACGAGGGAACTCTATTGGAGGACGCGGTCGAGCGCGTCCGCCAGGGAATGAAGGCGATGCTGCGCTACGGCTCCTCCTGGTACGACGTCGCTTCGCAGGTGGGAGCGATCACGCATCTCGGGTTGGACCCGCGTCACTTCATCCTGGTGACCGACGACTCACATGCCCAGACGATCTCCCAGGAGGGTCACACAGACCGCGTCCTGCGCCATGCCATCGAGCAGGGACTCAATCCGGTCACTGCCATCCAGATGATGACTATCAATACTGCCGAACATTTCGGCGTATCCAGAGAAATGGGGATGATCGCGCCCGGCCGCTGGGCAGATGTTCTGCTGGTGAAGGATTTGAAAGACTTCAAAGCGGATGTTGTGATCGCAAAAGGGATCGTCATTGCAGAAAAGGGCAAGTGGAAAGTAGAGCTGCCTAAGTTCAAGTATCCAGCCTGGGCGACAAATTCAGTGAAACTTAAAGGAGCATTGAAGGCAGAAGATTTCAAGATAGCAGCTCCCCCTCTCCGTGGGAGATCGCGAAGCACCCCGCAGGGGAGGCGGGGGGTGAGGGAGAAGGTCAGGGCAAACGTTATCGGTGTGATCGAAAATCAGGCGCCGACCAAACATTTGACCTTCGAGATGCAACCCCTCAACGGCGAGGTCTACGCCGACATGCAGCGTGATATCGCCAAGGTTGCCCTGGTCAAGCGTCACGATGGTAAGGGCGGGATCAGCATGGGGCTCGTCAGCGGGTTCGGATTTACATCGAAGTGCGCGGTCGCATCTACGGTGGCGCACGACAGCCATCACATGATCGTTGTCGGTACGGACGAGGAATCGATGGCGGTTGCAGCCAATGAACTGGCAAAATGCAGCGGAGGCCAGGTGGTAGTGAAGGATGGGAAAGTGATCGGCCAGGTCGAGTTGAAGATCGCCGGCCTGATATCGGATGAAAAGGCCGACGTTGTCGCCAAAAAGGCAGAGACCATCCTGAAAGGGTTTAAGTCCTGCGGGTGTCAGTTGAATAATCCGAATATGCAGTTATCGCTGCTGGCACTTGTGGTGATCCCCGAATTACGCATCTCAGACAAAGGTCTGGTTGATGTAACGAAATTCAAAATAGTTTCACTATTGGAGAGATAATGGCTAATTTTCCTTTTCAACGATTGCAGGCTGATCTGGCGATATTGATCGCGGAGACGCCCGCGGGCTCGCGGCTGATGTCCGAGCCTGACCTGGCCAAGCAGATGGGGGTATCGCGTGCTACATTGCGTGAAGCGATGCGCACGTTCGAGACACAGGGATTGATCCGCAGGCGTCAGGGCTCTGGCACCTACGTGATGGGCAAGTTCGAGGTGATCGACGCCGGCCTGGAAGTCCTCGAAAGCATCGAAACAATGGCGCGCCGCATGAATTTGCCGATATCGGTCAGTGACCTGCATGTCGAACAGATACAGGCAGATAAAGCCGTTGCGGATGGTTTGTGTGTGGACGAGGGAATCGAACTCACCCGCGTCCGACGCGTGATGCGCGCCGACAACCGCCCGGTCGCCTACCTGATCGATTACCTGACCGCGGATTTCCTCAGGCACACCGATCTCCCCAATGAGTTCCACGGCTCGGTGCTGGACTTTTTGATCGAGCGCGGTAGCGATCTGCAGGTCTCGCGCGCCGCAATCAGCGCGACCAATGCTGCTGCCGATGTGGCAAAGGCGCTCGAGATCCAACGTGACGATGTGCTGCTGAAGTTTGCATCCCAGCTGTACGATTCCACCGGCAAAGTTGTGGATTACAGTGTCAGCTATTTCATTCCCGGATATTTCAATTTCCATGTCAACAGACGTGTCGGGAGTTCCCAGCCGCAAAGTTCCAAGAGTACGGGTGAAGAACCCGGTAGTCTTTCCCAGCCTCGCTAACACACTCCGCAAAATCTGCGGGGCAAGGGACAGGTGTACGGCTGAATATATTCTATAGAGAGGTAGATGTGATAGTTCAGGAAATCAAAAATAAAGTCGAAGCAAACCGCGGGAATATTATTCAGTTCCTGCGCGACATCGTTGCCATTCCCAGCATGGATGGACAATTGAAGGATGTCGGGGAATGCATCCAGGCCAGGATGCGTGAGCTGGGATTCGATGAGGTCCGCTTCGACAGGATGGGCAACACTGTTGGCCGCATCGGCAGCGGCAAGCGCGTTATCGTTTACGATTCACACATCGACACTGTCGGCGTAGGCGACCCGTCCGAATGGAAGTGGGACCCGTTCCAGGGCAAGATTGAAAATGGCATCCTGTATGCGCGCGGCGCGTGCGATGAGAAGGGATCCACGCCTGGCATGATCTATGGTCTTGCCATCGCGCGTGACCTTGGCCTGCTGGATGGCTGGACGGCGTATTACTTCGGCAACATGGAAGAGTGGTGCGACGGCATTGCCCCCAACACCTTTGCGGAAGTGGATCCTGGAATCAAACCGGATTTTGTCCTCATCGGCGAACCCACAAAGATGCTCACCTATCGGGGTCACAAGGGCCGCCTTGAGATGAAAATCACATCGAAGGGCAGGTCTGCTCATGCGGCATCGAACCATCTCGGCGACAACGCCATCTATAAGCTGCTTCCCGTCATTTCGGGCATCCGCGATCTCGAACCGCAGCTTGGCGATCATCCTTTCCTGGGTCATGGCAAGATTACGGTCAGCGACATGCACGTCAAGACCCCATCCCTCAATGCCGTGCCCGATGAGGCTGTCATTTATATCGATCGCAGGATGACATTCGGGGAAACGAAGGAACAGGTTCGGGCGCAGGTCGAGGCGTTGATCCCATCCGAATACAGGGACAGTATAAAACTCGAAGAGCTCTTTTACGAAGAACCTTCCTACACGGGGTTTGTTTTCCCGGTGGACAAATATTTCCCTGCCTGGGCGCTGGAGGAGGATCACCCGCTCGTCCGTGCGGGACAACTGACCCGTGAACAAATTGGCTTGCCCTCTGCCCCGAGC
>DATFET010000363.1:0-3710 GCA_035250835.1 Anaerolineales bacterium | reverse complement strand
GTTGACGCTGGAAGAAAAAGTCGGCTTGATGAATCACCCTGCCCATGCGATTCCGCGCCTGAATATTCCCGCCTATAACTATTGGAGCGAAGCGCTGCATGGCGTTGCCCGCAGTGGACGTGCAACCGTCTTCCCCCAGGCGATCGCCATGGCCGCCACCTGGGACAGGCAGCTGATCCATGCAGTTGCAGACGCCATCAGCAACGAAGGGCGCGCCAAATATCACGCCGCGCTGAAACGCAATGGCTATACGGCTCAATACCAGGGATTGACGTTCTGGTCACCGAACGTCAACATCTTCCGCGACCCGCGCTGGGGACGCGGGCAGGAGACCTGGGGAGAAGACCCGTTCCTGACGGGTGAGATGGCTTCTGCATTCGTGCACGGCTTGCAGGGCGACCATCCCAAATATCTCAAAGCCGCGGCCTGCGCCAAACATTTCGCGGTCCATTCGGGTCCTGAAAAAGACCGTCACTCTTTCAATGCCATCGTGACGAAACGGGAGCTGTACGATACCTATCTGCCCGCCTTCAAAAAACTGGTGACGGAAGCAAACATCGAAGCGGTGATGGGCGCCTATAACCGCACACTCGACGAACCCTGCTGTGCCAGTCAATTGCTCATCGAAGAGATCCTGCGCGGCGAATGGAGCTTTCAGGGACATTATGTCTCGGACTGCATGGCGTTATCGGATTTCCATCTCAATCATAAGGTCACTCAAGACGCGGCTGAGTCCGCTGCGCTGGCGTTGAGCCACGGATGCGACCTGGGATGCGACCACGTCTATAGTGAAATCCCCGAAGCGATCCAGCGCGGGCTGATCACCGAGGCTGACGTCGATCGCTCTCTCGAGCGCACACTGCTCACCCGCTTCAAGCTGGGCATGTTCGACCCCGAAGAAGACGTCCCGTTTACATCCATCTCCACAGATGTGGTTGCCTGTGCCGAGCATCGTCAGCTTGCCTATCGCACCGCAACCGAGGCGGTCGTCCTGCTCAAGAACAAGGACAGCATCCTGCCGATCAAACCCACCACCCAAAAGATATTTGTCACCGGTCCCACCGCCACGAGCATGGAAGTCCTGCTCGCCAACTATTACGGCTTCAACGAGCATATGGTCACGCTGCTCGAGGGCATCACGGGCCGCGTCCCCGAAGGCATGGGGCTGGAATATCATTCCGGCACGCCGTTGAAGCATCGGCGCGAGATCAGAAATACCTGGGCGCCGGGCATGGCGCAATCTGCCGACGTTACCATTGTATGTGCGGGCATCAATTCATTCCTGGAAGGTGAGGAAGGCGAGTCGCTTCTCTCTCCGCAGAATGGGGACCGTGAAAGTATCTCACTGCCTCAAAGCCAGATCGATTACATCCGCGAGCTTGCCATTCACGGCACACGCATCGTCCTGGTCCTCACGGGCGGCAGTCCCATCGCCCTCAGCGAGGTCGAGGATATGGTGGATGCAATCCTCTTCGTCTGGTATCCAGGCATGGAGGGCGGCCGGGCTGTCGCCGATGTGCTGTTCGGCGATGTCTCTCCCTCGGGCAAGCTGCCCGTCACCTTCCCTCAATCGCTCAGCCAGCTTCCCGCCTTCGACGATTACAGCATGAATGGCCGAACCTATCGCTATATGACCCAGGAGCCGCTCTATCCCTTTGGCTTTGGTCTAAGCTACAGCAGGTTTGATTACACGAATCTACAGCTCGATAGAGCGACCCTCTCCCTGGGTGATTCGCTCGACGTCAGCCTGACCCTGACCAACTGCGGCGGATCGGACGCAGCCGAAGTCGCCCAGTTTTACCTGAGCGACCTGCACGCCTCGACCATCGTCCCGTTCCATCATCTCATCGGTTTCGAGCGGGTCCTGCTCAAGGCCGGCGAAAGCAAAACGTTGAAATTCACCATCATCCCCGAGCTGATGTCGTTCTATAATGACGATGGAAAGCTGACACTCGAGCCCGGTCAATTCCGCCTCGAAATCGGCGGCTGCTCCCCAGGCAAACGTGGTCAAGCGCTGGGTGCGCCCAAGCCTGTTACCGCATTGTTTGAAATTGTGTAACGCGACATTCATGTCGCTATTTACAAAGAAACTCGCGCTGAACGACACTTGCACCTGCATGCAAGTGCAGGTGAGTGGACGTTCGCTGCCCTGCGGAGGGCTGAGCGCTTGTTGCGAAGCCCGCAGACGAAGCGAGGGCGGAGCAATCCCCAACACGGCCGAGGAGATTGCTTCGTCACCCTGGTCTCGATACAGCCTCGAAGAACACCCGGCTTACTCGACCAGAGGCTCCTCGCAATGACATAAATAGAATACAAGGAGTCATCCATGTCAGACTACACCCCGAAACCGGAACACAAATTCACCTTTGGTCTTTGGACCGTTGGCAACATCGGGCGCGACCCATTCGGTGGACCCGTGCGGGACGCCAAATCCCCAGCCGACCTCGTACGTCTGCTCGGCGAAGTCGGCGCGTGGGGCGTCAACTTCCACGACAATGACCTGATCCCCATCGATGCCACACCCTCCGAAGCGGACGCCATCAAAAAGGAATTCCGCAAAGCCCTGGCCGATACGGGACTCTGCGTCCCAATGGCGACGACCAACCTGTTCAGCGATCCGATCTTCAAGGACGGCGCGTTCACATCGAATGATCCCAAAGTCCGTGCATATGCGATGCAGAAGACCATGAACGCCATTGACCTTGGCGTGGAGTTTGGCGCGAAGATCTACGTCTTCTGGGGCGGGCGCGAAGGCACCGAGACCGACGCGGCCAAAGACCCCATCACCGCCATCAAGCGCTCACGCGAAGCGATGAACTTTCTGTGCGAATATGTGAAGGATCAAAAGTACGATCTGAAATTTGCCCTCGAAGCCAAGCCCAACGAGCCGCGCGGTGACATGTACAACTCCACCACTGGACACATGCTCGCTTTTATCGAGACGCTCGACGAGCCTGAAATGGTTGGTGTCAACCCCGAAGTGGCGCACGAGCACATGGCAGGCCTCAACTTCGTCCACGGCGTGGCGCAGGCACTGGAAGCTGGCAAGCTGTTCCACATCGACCTCAACGACCAGGCCTTCGGCCGCTACGATCAGGACTTCCGTTTTGGTGCAGTCAATCTCAAAAGCGCCTTCTTTCTGGTGAAACTGCTCGAAGATAACCACTATGATTCCAGTCGCCACTTCGACGCGCATGCCTACCGTACCGAAGACTACGAAGGCGTCAAAGACTTCGCCCGCGGCTGCATGCGCACCTATCTCGTCCTCCAGGAAAAGGCCGCCCAATGGAATGCGGACCGGGAAATCAAGGACCTTATTGTCCAGATCAACGCTGATGATGGTTCCATGAACCCATACTTCGGAAAATATTCAGCCGAGAAGGCCACTGCCCTCAAAGCCCAGGCCTTTGACCGTTCCAGCATCAGTGAGCGTGGACTGCAATACGAACAGCTCGACCAGTTGACCGTGGAAATTCTGCTCGGCGTCCGATAGAATCTGGACAGTATGGAAACCGTAAATTACTCGGGATACGAGTGCGTTGCGCTGGAGAACGATTCGCTGCGCCTGCTCGTGACTCGTTCTGTAGGTCCGCGGATCATCTCGTTTGGTTTCCAGGGGGAAGAAAATCTTTTTGCCGAGCTACCCAATTTTGTAACAGAATGTCCCGGCACAGGGATATTCCATTTTTATGGGGGCCATCGCCTGTGGC
>DATFET010000358.1:0-4319 GCA_035250835.1 Anaerolineales bacterium | reverse complement strand
CCGGGGTCGGTTATGGCAATGAAGCGTGAGCCATCCTCATTGCTCAACTTCCAGAAATAATCGAAGGCAGCCATCACTTCGGCAGTGCCGCCTGATTTGCTGGCGACAATATATAAACTTTTGTCTGGCGGGAAATTACCTCCCGTCAATGACACCTGTTCAGGATCGGTCGAATCCAGGATGGCGAGCGAGAGAGGAGAATCGATCTTTGCCGCAGCCTGCAGCGAGCTGAGCACTTCTGCAGTCAGCGAAGAACCGCCCATGCCCAACACCAGCACGCGGTGAACCTTCTCCTTGTGGATTTCATCCGTGAATGCCTTGTATGTCGATATTAATTCGCGCACTTTCAACGGTGAGTCCAGCCATCCCATACGGATTTTCACTTCTGCCTGACCCGCTGGATCGGACGCCCATAAGGTGGGGTCATGTGTCCACAGGCGCGTGTGAACGGCATCCGCTTCCAGCTGGGCTATCCGCTTTGCTATGGGAGTAGCCAGCGGTCCGAGTGAGGAAACGGCGGTTTTTCTTCGCTCCTCGATCGTCCCAAGCAGCTGCGCGAACGCATCCGCAAATGCCTTGACCCCTTCGTCCTCCAGTTCCTGGGTGACAATATCCATCACAATACCGACAGCCTGGAGCTGTTCCAGGACTGCACGCGCCTCCTCCAGGTTGCGCGTGAGCGTGACCTCAGCTTTGCCGTGGTCTCGAACCGCTTCGAGCGTCTGGGCAGGGACCGTATTAACGGTCTCAGGTCCGATCAGGTTGTCGACATAGATCGTATCGGGATAGGCGGGATTTTTCGTACTCGTGCTCGCCCACAGCGGACGCTGGACGCGCGCACCCTTGACCTTGAGATTCTCCCAGCGGCGACCCGCGAAGGTTTTCTGGAAATCATCGTAAGCCAGCTTCGCATTTGCAATCGCCGCCTTGCCGCGCAGAGATGAATCTTCAGCAAGTTTCGAGTCGATCTTTGTATCCACCCGCGAAACGAAGAACGATGCCACCGAGGCAATGTGATCGATGGGATGCCCGGCCGCGGCACGCTCCTCCAGCCCGCTGAGATAGGCATCCATCACTTCTGCATACCGCGCCAGTGAAAAGATCAGTGTGATATTGATGTTGAGCCCTGCGGCAATCGCCTTGCGGATGGCAGGAACGCCCTCCTTTGTGGCAGGAATCTTGACCATCAGGTTGGGCCGCGCCACCCGCACCCACAACTGCTCAGCCTGTGCCACCGATTTATCAGTGTCATGAGCGATATCCGGACTGACCTCCAGGCTGACGTACCCATCGCCGCCATTCGTCTCCTCATAAAGAGGCAGGAAGGCTTCGCAGGCACTGCGGATATCTTCAATGGCAAGCTGCCAGAAGATCTTTTCCGCGTCCCAGCCTGCCCAGGCCAGAGACATAAGCGCGGCATCATAGTCGGTCGATTTGGCAATGGCTGCGTTGAAGATCGACGGGTTGGAGGTCACGCCGCGGATGTCACCGCGCTGGATCATGGCTTTGAGTTCACCGTTGTCCAGCAGTTTGCGTTGGATGTTGTCGTACCAGAGGGATTGTCCGAGCTGGGTAAGCTTCTTGATTGAGTCTGACATGGTTTCCTTCTAATTCTTTATTTTCACAGGCGATTACGCCAAGAAACTTCCCCCTGCAAATAAATCATTTTGCAATCAATTCCTGAAATTGCATCCGAATACGCTCCAATACATTCTCATTGACCCGTCCAAAGGTCCTGACTACGATTGATTTGGATATCGTATAAATCTTATCCACCCGAACTTTGCCAGGATGATTCAAGGCTCCTTTTTCCAAATCAGCAGAAGTAATTGTGAAACTATAGTCGGCTTCTATAGGGTTGGATGTCATGGCTACGACGACAAGGTCGATTGTCCTCTGGTTATAAGAATTGTTGGACACGACAATCACGGGTCGTCGCTTTTGAGAAGACAAATCGGTAAACGGAATTGGAACAAGGAGGATGTCACCCTGTTCAGGCATTGTTCCAGTCCTCATCGTCTAGTGGATTATCCCAAAAGGAAAGACTGCTTTCCGAGGCAGAAAGCAATTCGGAAAATGCATCACCTGCTTCCAGTACAAACACAGTAACGTGTGACCCTGCAGGAAAGGGTACTGCAATTTCAACATGCCCATCTTGATTGACTTCCACATCATATTTCAAAGCTGTTTGTGCCAACATGGGAAACTCCTTTACTTTGGAGTAATTATACTTACTTCTCTTCCTCGAGTTTGTGAATTTTCGCAACGCGCCTTGCAAGTCTTTCTCCCCCAGGATCATTCCCAATATACCGGGCATTTAAAAAAGCAAATATAAGCGCTTTTGCAAGCTCAGGTCCAATCACGCGACCGCCGAGGCAAAGTACATTCATGTCATCGTGCAGCACACCCTGCGCCGCGGAATAGGTATCATGGCAGATGGAGGCGTAGACACCTCTCATTTTGTTCGCGGCAATGCAGGCGCCAATGCCAGAGCCGCAGACCAGTATCCCGCGCTCGACCTCGCCGCTTTGGACTGCGCGACCGACTTTTTCGGCAAAGTCCGGGAAATCCACTGGATCTGCACTATCCGTCCCCACATCGATCGGTTCGTGTCCCGATTTGCGGATAGCCTCCAGCACAACTTGTTTCAAAGGAAAACCGGCATGGTCAAAACCTACAACAACTTTCATGATCACCTCAACAGTTGGTTTCGATACGAGCGAAAAACACGCTCTACTCAACCAACGATATGTTTATAGTAATTTCTTCGCCTGTGCAACAACATTCTCAACTGTAAACCCAAATCTTTCGAAGATGACCTGATACGGAGCCGATGCGCCGTAATGATCGATGCCCAGGACAGACGATGCGTATCGCTCCCAGCCGAGGGTCGCGCCTGCTTCGACAGCCAGGCGGGCCTTGATATTTTTCGGCAGCACGGACTCGCGGTATGCCTCATCCTGCGCTTCGAACAGTTCCCAGCTTGGGAAGGAGACGACGCGCACACCGCGTCCCTGCGCCTCCAGTTGTTTGGCCGCTTCCAGAATAAGGCTCACCTCCGAACCGGAAGCGATCAAAATGATCTCAGGCTCGCCAAAGTCGCGCAGCACATACGCGCCTTTTTTTACCCTATCTGTGTCCGTGCCTTCGAGAGTGGGAACAGTCTGTCGGGTTAGCGCCAGTGCCGTTGGTCCGGTGCGATGTGAAATGGCGATTTTCCAGGCTTGCGCCACCTCATTTGCATCCGCAGGGCGAATCAGGGTCAAAAACGGGACCGCTCGCAGCGCCATGAGATGCTCGATGGGCTGGTGCGTTGGACCGTCTTCACCCAAGCCCACGCTGTCGTGTGTGAACACAAAAATGGATGGGATGTGCGAAATCGCCGCGATGCGGATGGCAGGCTTCATGTAATCGGAAAAAATAAGGAATGTCCCGCCGTAGGCTATCAGACCCCCAAATAGATTCAAACCGTTCAAAGCCGCGCCCATCGCATGCTCACGCACACCGAAACGCAGGTAGCGTCCCGATGGGTTGTCTTTTTGGAAATCGCCCGATTCTTCGAATTTGGTATTGTTGGAGGGCGTCAGATCAGCTGATCCACCCACAAGCTCTGGAAGTTGTTTGGATAAGGCATTCAACACTTTCCCGGACGAGGCACGCGTTGCCATTCCCTTCGCATCCGCCGGGAATGTGTGCAGGTCGATACCCCAGCCTTCGGGTAACTCGCCTCTCAAGCGTCGTTTCAGTTCTGCGCCCAGCGCAGGGTATAGCCTCTCGTACGCGTCCAGGCGTAACTTCCAGTCGGCTTCCCGTTCGCGGCCGCGCTCGACTGCATCACGGTAAAACTCCATCACATCGCCGGGGATCATGAAGCGCGGCTCAATGGGCCAGCCGAGGTTTTGCTTGGCCGCGTTCAGTTCCTCATCGCCAAGCGGTTCGCCGTGGACCTTGGCAGTGCCCTGCTTTTTGGGCGCGCCAAACCCGATCGTGGTTCGGACAGCGATCAGCGAGGGACGTGGATCCGCTTTGGCAGCCCGGAGCGCCGAATCGATTGCTTCCACATCATTCCCATCTTCGATCGTTTGCACGTGCCAGCCATAGGCTTCAAAGCGCGCAGTGCGGTCTTCTGTGAATGCCAGGGCGGTGGAGCCGTCGATCGAAATGTGATTGTCGTCGTACAGATAGATGATTCGTCCCAGTTGCAAGTGTCCTGCCAGTGACGCAGCCTCCGATGAGACACCCTCCATCAAATCGCCGTCTGTGACGATCCCGTAAATGTATGATTGGATGATCTCGTGCCCTGGCTGGTTGAAAATTGC
>DATFET010000357.1:0-3532 GCA_035250835.1 Anaerolineales bacterium | reverse complement strand
GATCCTTGCCGTTCAACTGGAGGATGGGACGGTGCTTGTTGCCGATCGCTCCCGCAAACCCCTGCCTCTTTCCATGGCGGATCTGACAAGGGCGCGCGGCCGCGTCAAGGAGGACAAGTACCGGCTCATGACGCTCGACGCGCCGCAGCCAGCCAGACTGGCGGCGGCTGTCCAAAAGGGAATTTCACAGGCGATCGCTCTGTTCACCGAGGAGCCGCCGCGCGGCGCTCGCGACAACTTTGGGTTTGCAGCCTACGAGAAGTTGGCTGAGATGCTGGTCAACACACGCAATAAACACAGCTGGGAGCGGTTTTTTGCCCCGGGTGCTCGCATGTATCATGCCCTGGCTGGCTCTCCCATCCAGCCCGGCGCCTACCATTGGATCATGACCTGGGGCGCGGCGGACGGCGCCGAACGCGGTCTGTATGCGGATTTCCTCGACGAAGCTGCTCAGATCCTCAAAAAACCTTCCCTGAAAGAGGCGGCAGTGAAATTCCGCGAGAGCTATAAGCTCTGGCTCAAGCTGGCGGATGCAATGCTGCCCGATAACGTTCCACTCCTGGGAGAGAGTAAAAAATTAATTCAGAAGAAGCACGACCTGTTCATTGAGCAGGGTGAAGCCGCGCTGCCTGAGATACGGAATATCAACACCCGCTTGAGCGAACTTCTCAAGGAATCAGAAACATCCTTTCCATTGTCCAATGCCCAGGCTGCGGATTTGCGTGCGCATCTTCGAGAGATCCTGCTGAAAATTTGCGTGACAGAACAGGAAACTGTTACCTTACTGCAGAATGCCATACTGTAAAACAAAAAATCCCCGCTCAGGCGGGGATTTTTCAAATTCATTCTCTCTGGTTCATGAATTTCACAGTGTGCTCATTCTTCCTGAGTTTTTTCAGCCATCTCCTTGAAGCGTTCCATGTCCTTTTGTGTGCGTGTTACGAAATTTTTCTTCATCAAAGGCCCCAGGATTCGCATCAGGAAAGTCTTGAATGCGAATTCTGTTTCCACGACCCAGAGGGTTGTATCGCCGTCCTGTTCAACGAATGTATTCCTGATGATGTTATCTGCAAAGCTGTTCTCGTAGACCCCATCCAGGCGATGAGGTTCTCCCCGGTAGGTTACCTTTTCGATGAGCGAAAACTCACGTCCATTCTCCTGGAAAGTCAATTTTGATACTGCGCCTGGCTGCCCCGGGTTCCACTGACTCGTTCGAAGGCGGTGAGGGATGGCTGCCCATTCTTCATGTTCTGCAGGTTGTCGAATGCTTTCCATACCTCTGCAAGTGGCTTGTTGATCGGGAGCTCGAGCTTGAATTTCATATTGTGCTCTCGCGGTTATTTTCGCAAAAACTCCAGTGTGCGCTTCCAGGCGACTTCGGCAGCCTGCGGGTCGAACTCGGGACGGTCCTCTTCGAAGAACCAGTGACTCATATTTGGATAAATATGAAACATTGTTTGCAATCCCACAGTCTGCATGGCAGCTTCGGTGGCGCGGATACCTTCCATCGGCTCCCATTCGTCCGTTTCGGCGAAGTGGCCCAGGACATCAGCTCGAATGTTTGAGACATCCATGCCTTCGTAGTTTCCGTAAAACAAAACGACTTTGCCGATATCTTCCGGGCGCTCGCTTGCCAGCACCAGGGACCAGGCCGCGCCCATGGAGAACCCGATGACCGACAACGGTCCCTGCCGCACCTCCGGCCGGCTGCGCAAAAAGTCAGGCGCCGCGGCGACAATTGGGTGCCTCTGTTCTTCTTCGTTGTCAGGCATCATCTGTTTGGCTTCTTCAATTGTTTTAGCAACTCTGCCCTCATTCAAATCGGGAGCGAATGCCACAAATCCCTCAGATGCCAGCCTGTCGCACAGGCTCTTGAAGATTTGATTCAATCCCCACCAGGCGTGGAGCACGATCACCCCCGGCGCATCGGGCTGCGCTGGCAGGGACAGATATCCATTTGCAGATTTGCCATCGACCTCGAAAGTTACGTTCTGTCCGTTCATTGTCCATTCTCCTCTTTGAATTTTTCGGTGCCTTTTTTCGTCAGATCCGCCAGTTCGTGGAACAGGTCCGCTTCCACTTTCTTGAAGTTGAAACACGACTTTCCCTGCATACGCTTTTTCAATTCAGGCGAAATACCCTTCAGCAGTTCGGGGTACATATACACCGGCATCAGGTAGAACGAGACATAATTCTTCTTGACCTGCACCGACCCAAAGAACAATTCCTTTTTCCATTTCTCACTATAAGGACCGTCGAGATAGTAGGTGTCATGTGTATCTGTTTTGACGGTCAGGTTTTTGGAATAAGGTTTGAGAATATTTTTGAGTTGTTCGAAGACGATCGGGAAGTCATTTTGAGAAGACAGGGTTCACTCCTTCGGTAAATCACTGTATCAATCAAGCCAGTCTTTTGTACAGAACCCAATTCTCTACTGTTCTCGGAGTCTGGCGATAGTCTTCGATTTTGGACATTAGGGTGATGCGACAGTGATGCGAATATAGATCGGGTCGCCGAATGGAATCCCCGCGGGATCATACGCCTGCCAGGCGCTTTCATAGAAGCCATCTGTGAATGGGGCGGTGAAGATAATCTGGATGGTAGCCTGTTTCCCGGAGCGGGCAGGGTAGAGCAAAGTTTCCTCAGGCGCACCCAACACGGCTCCTCCAAGATGACGCAGGCGATAGGATGAATCCCAGTTGCAGGTGCCGTTGTTTTCGACCAGCCACTGCTTGTCGATGCTCGAGCCATAGGTTACGAATGTGTTGTCGGGGATGGTGATATCACTCAGAAAGCCGAGATCGCTGACACAGTCCTGCGGATCCACTGCGGGGGTGATGGTGGGCAGCGGCGTGGATTGGATAATGACAGGCTGTTTTGTCGGCTGGATGATCAAGGTGGGCTCGATCAGCGGCGGCTCAAGTGTGGGTGGGCGGAACGGCGTCGGTGTGGGTGCAGGAGAACAGGCAAAAGCGGAAACTGAGAAAAGACTCAAAAGTAGGGCGAAGAGGCTCCGACTGTGGCTGAGGCGGGTTGTCATCATAAAAAAAGGGCGACCCATTGCCGAGTCGCCCGACGGGCATTTTATTCTTCGTCAGAACTATCCGAACCATCGCCGCCAATATCCAGGGGCAGTGCGATCTCGCCGCTGAGAGCTTTCTGGCGGATGACCACCTCGATTTCACTCATCAGGTCAGGATTCTGCCGCAAATAGTCCTTTGCGTTTTCGCGTCCCTGGCCGATGCGGATATCGCCATAGGAGAAGAAGGCGCCGCGCTTTTGTACGACCTCGAACTTGGTAGCCAGATCGAGCACGTCACCCGCTTTGGAGATGCCTTCGTTGAACATGATGTCAAACTCGGCGGTGCGGAAGGGAGGCGCGACCTTGTTCTTGACCACCTTGACGCGGGTTTCGCTGCCGACCACTTCCTCGCCTTCTTTCACCGCACCGGTACGGCGGATATCGAGGCGTACCGACGAATAAAACTTGAGCGCATTACCGCCGGTGGTGGTTTCGGGGTTGCCGAACATG
>DATFET010000343.1:0-2785 GCA_035250835.1 Anaerolineales bacterium | reverse complement strand
TTCCAGGACCAGCCGTGAAAAGCCATCCCTGAAGCGGACGACCTTTATCCAGGAGACTGCCCTGGAAAGGAAACAATTGGGCGAAGGCATTTATGAAATCCTGCTCACTGAAAAAGGACGGATTCTCGAAGGGATGACGAGCAATTTTTTTTATGTACGGGACGGTATGCTCTGCACAGCCGGGCGCGGTGTGTTGATCGGTGTCACTCGCCAGACAGTGATCGCCCTTGCCAGGCGGGATGGAATAAAGGTTGGTAATCGGGCGTTACGGATCAATGAGCTGACATCGATTACAGAAGCCTTCATCACCAGCAGCTCGCGCGGCATTGTGCCTGTGGTGCAAATTGACGCGCATCCGCTGGGGGACGGGAAAGTGGGTACGGTCACAGCCAGGTTGATGCACTTGTATCGTGAAGAAGTCTTATCACTTGCTGAGGACATTATTTGAGAGTAGCGGTTGTACTTCTTTGATACAATCAATAGATGAAACAGTGCCTCAGCCTGTTTATTTTTATATGCCTTGCAGCTTGTGGTACTCTTCCACCGCCGACCACACTTCCCACGCCTCATGTCGTCATCGAGACCATGACACCACTCCCAACCGAAACACTGACCCCGACCTCGACTCCGGTGACTATCTATAAATTGATCTTCCCGTATACCATTCAGGGGTTGCGCGAGCACTCGTTCCAAAGCGGACCGATTACCGTTTTATCCACGCTCAATACTACTGATGAATATACAAATTATCTGATCAGTTATCCCAGCGACGGTTTAACGATCACTGGCGTCATGCAAATTCCTGCGGGAGAGGGACCTTTCCCGGTGATCATGATGAACCACGGCTATGCCGACCGCGGCACCTATGCTTCGGGGGATGGGACAGACCGTGCCGCGGAATTTCTCGTGAAGCGCGGATATATTACACTCTCTTCAGACTATCGCAGCTGGGGAGGCTCTGAAGTTGGTCCAAGTCTATTCCATACCGGATTGGTCATCGATGTGATCAATTTGATGAACGCGATTCCGTCCATTCCACAGGCGGACCCAAGCCGGATCGGGATGTGGGGGCACAGCATGGGAGGGGGAATCACCACCAAGATTCTTGCAGTCGATCCGCGTGTTGGGGCTGCAGTGCTGTACGCGCCAAACTCGGCAGATGATGCAGACCTCATCGCTCGCTGGGGGTATGGCTGCATCGGAGAGATCCCTGTCGTTGAGCCTCTGGAGACCTGTAATCCTGCTGAAGTGATTCCCGTCGACTTGCCGCCCGAGTTGATCCATGCCTATGAGGAGGCTGCTGTAGATCCATCCATGTTGGAGCAGATCGCCTCGATCCACCATCTGGATACGGTCATTGCCCCCGTTCAAATCCACATTGGCACTGCCGACGGGGATACGCTCGGCTCCACGCCCCCGGAATGGTCCTATAAATTGCACCAGTCGCTATTGGCTGCTGGCAAGCCAAGTGAACTATATACGTATGAAGGCGAGCGCCATTCATTTATCGGCGATCAATGGCTGCTGTTCATGACCCGCGCCGTATATTTTTTTGACAAAAATGTAAAAAACACCTCGCGTTGACATCGTGCCCAAAGGGTAGCGGAAGGACTGTGCACGTCAGTCCTGTAGACGAAATGCGAGCCACTGGAAATCATAAAAATTTTTGGAGAATGCGCTTCGTCTACGTTGCACTCCGCTCTGCGCGCAGTTAGAGGAGATTATCAATGAACAACGTCCGCCCGCGATTAACGATGCTGACCGAAGAACAGATCAATGATATCCATCAATACACCCTGAAGATCCTTGCGACAACCGGCGTGCGCGTCGACTCGCCGTCCGCGTTGGAGATGCTGCGGGAACGAGTCGGCAGCTCGATGGTCACGGATCGAACCGTGCGGATTCCTGAGGAGCTCGTCGAGTGGGCGATCAAGGTCGCGCCGCGTCAGATCCAGATGTACGACCGGCGCGGGAATCCGCAGTTCACCATCGGTGGAGAAGGGGACCGCGCCCGCTTTGGGATCGGCGTCACGGCTTTGTACTATCAGGAACCTGATACCGATACGCCTGTGCTCTTTCAGCGCAGGCATATGCAGGACATGGTGCGAGTGGGGAATAAGCTTCCGCACTACGATATGGTTTCCACAGTTGGGATTGTCCGTGATGTGCCGGAGTATCTGACCGACCTGTACGGCAGCCTGGAACATTTTGCCAACGGCATCAAGCCAATGGTACTGCTGTGCTCAGACGAACATAAATTCGATGATGTGATGCAGATGTTTGAACTGCTGCATGGCGGTGACCTGGGAAAGAAACCGTTCATCATCCCGTACTTCAACCCTGTCTCCCCGCTGGTGATGAACGAAGGCACTGTGGACAAGATGCGGATCGCTATCGAGCGCGGCCTGCCGGTCATCATTTCCAATTACAGCATGTCCGGTGCGACCACGCCGATCACACCCGCCGGGACGGTGGCAGTTCTTCTGGCAGAATTACTGGCTGGCCTGGTGATTGGACAGTTGTATCAAGAAGGCGCGCCCATGCTGCTTGGCATGTTACCCGTCTACTTCGACATGAAGACCCTGATGAACTTCTACGACCCGCAGAGCATCCTGGTCAGCCTGGCTTGCGCGGAGATGATGGCGCACTACGGCATCCCACACTGTGGGACGTCGGGCAGCGGAACAGGCTGGGGTATGGACCTGCTCGCCGCAGAAACGTACTGGATGAACACCCTGATGTTTACCCTCACGAAAGGTGGGATCGCTCCCTTTGTAGGCGACAC
>DATFET010000334.1:0-4050 GCA_035250835.1 Anaerolineales bacterium | reverse complement strand
AAGCGGGTTTTTTAGGCAAAAAGGCAGAGACATCCCAGGCGTTCGTGGTGCTGCTGCCCGTCCGCTCGGTAGGTGTGATGGGCGACCAGCGCACATATCAGGAAGCCGCCGCGATCCGCGCCGTGACAACGGAGGATTTTATGACCGCCGACTGGGCCCGTCTGCCGCACGACCTGCTGGCGAAAATCTCCAACCGAATTGTGAACGAAGTAGACGGAATCAATCGGGTCGTGTATGATATTACCAGCAAGCCGCCCGCAACCATCGAATGGGAATGAGTCCGATTTACGATTTTCGATTGAGGAGGATCAGTGAATTCAGACATCGGGGAGGTGTTGGCATCTGCCTGGAAGATTAGGGTGTTGTGGGATATTTCAGGAAGCGACCGCATAAAAAGGAGCTACTATGAATTTTAACTTTGGGGAAGTCCTTTCCCGCGCCTGGCAGATCATCTGGAAACACAAGGTGCTGTGGATCTTCGGCATCCTGGCAGGCTGCAGCCGCGGAGGTTCGAGTCTCAACTGGAACTCCGGCAGTAGTGATGGCGGATTCGGCGGCGGTACCCCAAACCTGCCTCCTCAGATGCTCGAGTTCTTTGCATTCCTGGCTGAAAATATAGTCAGCATCGCCGTCATCGTGACTGCCGTGATCTGTATTTTTTGGATCCTGGCAATTTTCCTGGGGACCATCGGCAAGATCGGTCTGATCCGAGGCACCTGGCAGGCGGAAGCTGGTGAGAATATGTTTTTCGGTCAGCTTTTCAGCCAGAGCCTGCCCTACTTCTGGCGCATATTTGGTTTGTCGCTGCTGGTGAGCCTGCCGTTCGTGATTGTGATAGGCGGGCTGATCGCGAGCGCCCTGGTGTTCGGTGCTGCCGCAAGCCTGGGGAGTGACGAGTCGGCGATTGGATTTTTAGCCCTGCTGCCGTTTTTTTTCGGCTGCATGTGCCTGCTGCTTCCCGTAGGCATCGTCATCAACATGATCGTCCGCCAGTCGGAGCGGGTTATTGTGCTGGAGGATTCCCGCGTTTTGCCCGCCCTCAGCCGCGGCTGGGACATCTTCCGTAGCAACCTGGGGCCTATTATCCTCATGTCCCTCATCCTGTGGGTGATCAGCCTGGTCGTGGGCTTTATTATTGCTATCCCGATCCTCATTATCGTCTTGCCCGCCACGATTGCTTTTGTGGCAGGAGGCGCAGAAAACTGGAACCCTTTGATTTTTGCGTTTGCCTGTGCCTGTCTGTATGCCCCGCTCACCTGGGTGATCAACGGGATCGCGGTCGCATACGCCGAATCCGCCTGGACGCTGACGTACATCCAGCTCGTCCGGCCGCTGGATAATCTCCCCGCAGTGCTCGAGGCAAATGCGTAGGATTCTCTCGTTCGTTCTAAGCGTAGTCCTGCTCGCCGCGACCCAGACCTTTGCGCGCGCTCAGACCGAAGCTTATGCAGAAATTTCTGCCATCGACGCGCAGGGATTTCCACAGGTCAGCGCGCTCATGGATGTGTTCGACGCGAACGGCAATTTTATAACCGGGCTGGATCCCTCTGATGTCACGGCATACGAAGACGGCCAGCCGCGCCTGGTCGACTCGCTGGAGCAGTCCACGGTCCCGGCCCAGATCGTGGTCGGCATCAATCCCGGACCTCCGCTCGGAGTGCGCGATGGCGCGGGTGTGGCGCGCTTCAGCCGCGTGGTCGAGGCGCTCGGCGCCTGGGCAAATAATCAGCCAGCCGATTCGCAGGACGATCTGAGCCTTGTCTCGCTTTCGGGCTCACTCATCAGCCACGCCTTACCTAAAGACTGGTTCGTGAGCCTGGATTCGTTCAAACCCGACTTCCGTTCCACAACTCCGAACCTTCAATCGCTGGCTATCGCCCTGGATACGGTCAACGCGCCCGCGACGGAACCGGGCATGAAGCGCGCCATCCTGTTCATCACACCTCACATGGATGACCCCAATATCGATAACTCCATCGCGCCGTTCATCCAGCAGGCGATCGACACGAAGGTGCGCGTGTTCGTCTGGTTCGTGGACGCGGAGGCACAGCTCAGCTCGCCAAGCGCCAATGCATTCCGAATGCTGGCGCAGCAGACCCATGGATCATTCCTTGCCTTTTCAGGAACAGAAACATTTCCCGACCCAAACCAGTACTTCGCCCCTCTGCGCAGCATTTATTCGATGACATATACCTCCGCGCTTACGACAGGCGGCGAACATACGCTGGGACTCACAGTCGATACCCCGGAAGGTCAGATCTCCGCGCCGGAGCAAACCTTCAGCGTGGATATCCAGCCGCCCAACCCCATCTTCCTCTCTCCACCGCTGCAGATCACACGTCGTCCGCCTGCGGATGACCCCTATGCGGAGGAATTAACACCTTCGGAGCAACTGGTCGAGATCATCGTTGAATTCCCCGACGGCCACGCACGTGACCTGAAGCGCACCGCGCTGTATGTGGATGGTCAGATCGTTGATGAGAACACTTCTGAGCCGTTCGAAAAATTCATCTGGGAACTGGACGCGTACGGCGAAAGCGGCCAGCACGAGATGGTTGCCGAAGTAGAGGATGTGCTTGGCTTGAGCAAAACAAGCATAGGCACACCCATTACCATGAATGTGGTTCAGCCGCCGGGCGGCATCCGCGGCCTGTTTGGCCGCTACAGTTCGCAGATCATTCTGGGCGCCATCACGCTGACAGGAGTTTTATTACTGGGCATCTTATTAAGAGGACGTACGAATATTGTCCTCTTCAGAAGGCGCAGAGCCGCGCGCCAGCAGTTAGAGGATCCACTCACACAGCCTGTCATCGCCGTGACAGAGCCGTCCGCCTCTGCAGCGAAAAAATCGAAGACCCAGCCGCGCAAGCGGATCGAAATGTTCCAGCCCAAGACTGCGCGCCTGGCAGAGGCTCCCGCCTACCTCACCCGCCTGACGAACGGCGGAGAGCCCGCCAGTGCCCTGCCGATTTTACTTGCCGAAAAGGATATGACTTTTGGCACAGACCCGGTACAATCGAAGCACGTGCTGGATGATCCATCCATTTCACCGCTCCATGCACGTATCAAGCAAACGGAGGACGGGAATTTCATCCTATACGATCACGGTTCGATCGCGGGTACCTGGGTGAATTACGAACCGATCACGCGCGAAGGTCACCGCCTGGCGCACGGCGACAGGATTCACTTCGGGCAGCTGGTCTACCGATTTGACCTGAACCGGCCGCCCGCTGGCCCCGAGCCAAGAATCATCTCAAAGAAATAAATCCACTGTATGATCCGAACGCAGCGCGCTCATCTGGTTGTCGAAGCACAGACTCATGCCGGCATGTCGGGCAAGAATAATGAAGACCGTTATGCCGTCACATCGTTTGTGCTCGATGAAGGGGAAAAGCTTCCTGTCCTGTTTGCCGTGCTGGCAGATGGGATTGGCGGTCACCGCGCCGGCGAGGTTGCCGCGGAACTGGCGGTCAACCACATCATGCAGGTTGTGGCGAGGAGCGATGGACGCCACATCCGCCGCACCATCGAACAGGCGGTCACAGAGGCGAGCGATGCCATCGCTGCCCACTCTGCCTCGAATGAAAACCTTAAAGGTATGGGAGCAACCTGTGCAATTGCCTGGATCATCGGCGATAAACTGTACACTGCATATGTGGGAGACTCGCGCATCTATCTCCTGCGCGGCGGGCGCATCCAGCAGCTTACCGTGGACCATACCTGGGTGCAGGAGGCCATCGAGAAGGGCATCCTGACCCCGGAGCTGGCGCGTGAACATCCAAATGTGCATGTCATCCGCCGCTACCTGGGTTCACCGGAGCCGCCTGACCCGGATTTCCGTCTGAAATTCTTCGACAACGAGGGCGACCGGCAAGCTGAAGAGAATCAGGGGATGCAGATCCTGCCTGATGATATTCTGCTGCTGTGCAGTGACGGTCTCACGGATCTGGTATGGAACGATGAGATCCTGGAAATGGTCCGCACGAGGCCGAATCTGAAGGAAGCCTCGCGCGCCCTGATCGATCTCGCCAATACGCGCGGTGGACATGA
>DATFET010000333.1:0-2890 GCA_035250835.1 Anaerolineales bacterium | reverse complement strand
CAGAAGTCCAGCCGGATATTGTCACCATCCTGGCGGACGCGGCAGAGAACATCCAGGATATCGATGTCACCCGCGCCCAGGCGGCGAAGAAGCGCGCTGAAGATGCACTGTCGAAGCTCAAACCGGAAGACCATGATGCATACCTGACGATGGAAGCCGCGCTCAAGCGCTCCACGTTGCGTTTGGATGTCGTGCAGCGTTATCGCAAATCCAGGGATGTATACACCGATAAGGATGCTTCGATGTAACTCATCGTCGCTCCGATCCGAATTTATTATTCAGAATTGCAGGCACTGTGGCAATGTTTTCCAAGGACCTGGGTATTGACCTGGGCACCATGTTCACCCGTCTCGCTGATAGCACTCAGGTGCTGTTGGAGGAGCCCACGATCGTCGCTATCGAGGTCTACGACCAGAAGATGGTGGCGGTGGGGCAGGAGGCGCGGGACATGTACGGGCGCGTTCCCGAAAGTATCGAGGTGGCGCGTCCGCTCAAGAACGGGGTGATCGCTGACTACGAAATCACGGAGACGCTGCTTTCCTACCTGCTCCAGCGGGTAAGCGGATCGATGCGCATCTTTCGCCCGCGCGTCATGATTTCCGTCCCGTATGGTGTGACCAGCGTCGAGAGGCGGGCGGTCTACGAAGCCGTTTTGGAGGCAGGCAGCCGCGAAGCTTCCCTGATCCAGCAGCCGCTGGCTGCCGCCCTGGGCGTGGACCTGCCAATCGGTTCCCCATCTGGGAATATGGCCATCTGCCTTGGCGGAGGCTGCACTGAAGCCGCAGTCATGGCGATGTATGGCATCGTTTCAGCTGAGACCCTGCGGGCCGGCGGCATCGACCTGGATGAGGCAATTGTCAATTACGTGCGCAGGAAGTATGGGATTGTGATCGGTCAGGTGACGGCGGAGCAACTTAAGATCCGTATTGGAGCTGCTGTTCCCCAGGATACCGAGAACAGCATGGAAGTGCAGGGACAGGATCAGGTGACCGGCTTGCCGCGTCCCGTTACTCTGACGACCGGTGAGATCGTCGAGGCGCTTCAGGATCCCCTCAAAGCCATCATCGAGACAGGACGCCGCGTCCTCGAAAAAACGCCGCCTGAACTGGTGGCGGATATCATCGACCGGGGCGTGGCACTTTGCGGCGGTGGAGCGTTGCTGCGCGGCATCGATAAGCTGCTCACCAAATCGCTTGGCATCCCTGCCTACCTGGTGGATAACCCCATGACTTGTGTGGCAGAGGGGACGGTCAAAGCCCTGCCGATGTACAATATTTTGCGGCGCAGTCTTCCGCAGGTATAGAATAAGTGATTAAAAATAAGAGCGCCCGTCACCCGGGCGCCTTTCGATTTAATCGAGATAATACGTCATCCGCTGCAGGTGCGTGACTGGGTCGATATATTGGACGCGCACGTTGCTGGGAACGTTCAGGCTGATGGGAGCATAATTGAGGATCGCTCTCACTCCGGCCTTTACCAGTTGTTCCGCAGCTTCCTGTGCAGCCGTGGCGGGCACCGTCAGCATGGCAATTTTGACCCGCTCCTGTTTGATCCTGTCCACCATACTGGCTGTATCCAGAATTTCGAAATCTCCCACCTTTTGCCCGATCTTTTTCGGGTCATTATCAAAGACCATCGTGATTCTGAAACCGCGGTTGGAAAAGCCATTGTAGCGTGCCAGGGCATGTCCGATATCACCGACACCGACGATGACCACGTCCCAGACGCGGTCCACCTTGAGAATATCGCGCAGCCGTTCGACCAGGAACGGGATCGAATACCCGGTGCCCTGTTTGCCGAACTCACCGAATTGAGAGATATCCTTACGGATCTGGGCAGCAGAGATACCCACGATCTCTCCCAATTCCTGCGAAGAGGTGGTCTGGATACCCTTGTTGGCGAGCCTTTGCAGGGCACGCAGATATACTGGGAGCCTGCCAATGATGATGTCAGGGATTCTTTCTGCGTTCATTCAGTCAGCCCTCTTCAATGTGAAATTCTGCATTAACTCTACCATAAAAGGGGGTTTTGTACAATTCGACACAAGCCTATACCCCAAATTGCAATCCTATTAAGGCGATTCTGTCTCTACGTACTTGCAAAAACTTGGCTGATTGTAGACCACGACGCAATCTGTCCAGGTTGTCCCGAAGCGGACGAGCACGTGGATCTGGTCGAGGTACTGGTCATACGTCCCCACGATCAGCTGACGCGGCTCGTCGATCACGTCCTGCACGGCGCGCAGGGATGATATGCGCATTTTGCGGGCTTCCGCACGATCCACTTCCTGGCCCTGGTGGTCGACCGCATATTGGATCGTCGTGTTCATATTCAGGACTGCATTCCGCAAGGGTTCATTATTGATCGAGTCGACAATGAACCCATTGATGAACATGACCACGGAACAGACGAGCAGTGGCGCCACCTTGCCGAATACGGATGTCGCGAATGCAGCAGGTTCAGCGAGTGGGATTTGCAGAAGACCGACCAGCGCTACAAACACGGAGACCCAGGCAGCTGCAACCCAGAACCGCGATCGGAACCCTTCGTAAATGGGATAGTTCAACATATTCCCAACCTCAGGATCCAGCAATGTGACCGCTTTAGGAAAGATCTGGAAAGGCAGCGCCAGGATAAGCCAGGAAAACACAAAGGCGACCGCCAGGTAAAAGAGCAGCCCAAGGATGGCTTTTTCTGAGCGGGCGACGAACCAGCCTGCGAGGCCTGCGGCGGTCATACAAATGGCCGCTCCAATGATGAATTTCAGCCATGGATAGAAGCCATTCGCCCGGCTGAGCAGATAGCCATCTATTCCCCAGCTGGCAGCGGTAAAAGACAACCCGACCACCATGCCGTACACCATACCGATCCGCCGTTTGAGACGGATCAC